>CAZTAR010000237.1:0-7322 GCA_964611695.1 uncultured Planctomycetaceae bacterium
TCCGCCGCAAGATCGAGCACTTCCACGCCATGAACATCTTCAACGACGCCGACACCGCAGCGCAGCTGAGCGAACTGAAGACGCAGATCTTCGGCGTCACCGGCGAGGACCTCAAAGAGCAGCCCGACCTGGCAGAGAAGCTCAGCCATGCCTGTGCAGCGCTCAAGCAGGAACTGCTGGATCCCAACAGCGTGTCATCGCTGACCGGCCGACTCAAGCGCCGGGTCGTGTTGGACTGAGTAATCCCCTTGGAGGCGTGAGCGGAGCACGGTGTTCCGCTCGCCTCCTCCATCCTCTTGATATCAACGAAAGGAAACGCAATGTCCCATTACGTTGAGTGCAAACCGGGCTTCAAGGATCAGCAAGCCTTGATCGATGCGCTTGTTGCCGTCGGCTTCGAGCGCAGCCAAATCGAGGTGCATGCGGAGACCACTGCACTGTTCGGGTACCAAGGTGATGAGCGGCCCCAGCGGGCGCACATCGTCATCCGCCGGGAGCAAGTCGGTACCGCCGCCAACGATGTCGGTTGGGAGCGAATGCCGGACGGCACGTGCCGCGCTTGGATCAGCGAGTATGACGGCCGGCACCGGTTCAATCCCGAGATGCAGAACCGGATCAAGCAGGAGTATGCCTATCACGCCGTCGCCCGCCAGCAACGGGCGCTCGGCCGCACTGTCGAACGCCGCATGCTCGACAGCGGCGAGATCGAAGTCGTGATCGGCGGCTATCGCTAGGCGTCATCCCATGAGAATCAAACGCGCGATTCGCGCGAGAAAGGACGACGAAACGATGCGTCACAAACACGTACGGATGATCATCCGCCAGGACGGCACTTGCGCCGTCGACGCCGTCAACTTCACCGACGCAACCTGCACGCAGGCTACGCAGCAGATCATGCAGGAGTTGGCCGGGCAGGTTACCGAGGAACGCTTGAGACCCGAGTCCCAACGCCTTCCACCGCAGGCAAACCGCCAAATGGAGGGATCGCGATGACCAAGTTACGAATCACCTCCGACGGCCGCATCTGCGGCTTGTGGTCGGATGACATTCGGCTCTGTGAGATCGGCGCCCTGAAGGTCCAGCGCGCCAGTCACGTAGAATTCGACAACCGGCGCCAGTGTTGGCTCGTCCGGGAAGCTTGTACTGCCGCTCTTGTGCGGCGTTGGCTGCAATGCCTCCTACGGCGGCCGACGGCTCACGTGCTCCATTGCGCGCCGACTAGAGCCGAAGCACTGGCCTGGGAACACGAACACTTCCAACCCGGTGGACCGGAGTGGAAACTGTCACCCATGTGACACATCACACTCGTCTGTTCCGTGGTGCGTGTTCTTCTGTTTCTCACTTCTCTCTTATCGCGGCCGTTTCTTCTGGCCGCGATTCCTCCCCAACCTAGCGACAGCTCCGTTCCGGCGACAAAGAGCGTAACCACTCAAGCAAGACGGGCACGTTCATTTTGCATGAGAACGTGCCCGCAAGAGGCGCGTTTCGGGGTGAAAACATGAATGGAAAAACACTACTCGCCAAGGAATTGAGCAAGTCGATCGACGACAGTCTGACGAGGTTGGCGAAGGCTGTAGACGAACAAGCCGGATCGCGAGAGATTCGGCAATACCTCGACACAATGGCGCGCTTCCCGACGTATAGCTGGCGTAACGCCTGGCTGATCTTCATGCAGCGGCCCGAGGCTACGCTCGTTGCCGGCTTCAGCCGGTGGAAGCGGCTTGGCAGGACTATCCGCAAAGGGGAGAAGGCGATTCGCATCATTGCGCCGTGCCCGGTCAGGGACAAGACCGATCACGAGGAAGAGAAAGTCCGCGTGTTCTTCAAGGGGGCGTGCGTGTTCGATCTCGCGCAAACGGAGGGAGAGGAACTCCCAGCGGCTGAGCTTCATCAAGTCCAGACGGACGCCGAAAGCCTACTGGAGATGCTGGAACGCGTCGCAACGAAGCGGGGCATAGCGGTCAGCTACGCGCCGATGCCCGATGGCAAGTTCGGCTCCAGCAGTGGCGGACGGATCGAGATCGCAACCGGCTACGCGAGTGGCCAACAGAGCAAGACTCTCATCCACGAGTTGGCTCACGAGGCCATGCATCAGCGCCCAGGCACAAACTCAACCCGCCGGACAACACGCGATACGGCCGAACTCGAAGCCGAGGCCGTCGCCTACGCCACTTGCCGACATTTCGGCCTGGACGTCGAGCTTCGCGCCAGTCGGTACATCGCCCTGTGGGGCGGCGACGGCAAGGCGCTTGCGGCCAGCCTTGAAATCGTGGCCGGAACCTCCAGACGATTGATCGAGGACCTCGAAGCCGCCAAGCAATCGCCACCCGCGGCGGCCCCGTAGATTGCGTGCTGCGTGAACTGCACTTCTACCCCCCGCGCCTCGCGTGGATCCCGGCGATCGCGCCCGAATCGGCGCGCAACTGATGCGTCGCCTGCGAGATAGCACACGCTGATCCAGGGCTTGGCTCTACCGGTACACGAGACGTCGATACATTCGAAAATGGCCTTGCGCGCTGGTCGGCTCCGCGCTACGATGAATTCGGTGCGAAGACGCACGGAAAGGTGGATCTGATCATGACCATCAAGACACGAAGGCTGGTCATCATCGTGCCAGTTGCCTTAACTCTGCTCCTCGCGAACTTCCTGGCGTTGGGCCAATGGCTTGACCGAACGGGCATGGTCGCGTGGGCTCGGTCGTTCAACGCGGAGTACATCACGGGAACGGCGATCACGGTCATCGCGGCCTTGCTCATCCTACTCCCTTCAATGCCTGATAGTGTACGAAGGACGGGGGCACCCCCTCCCCAATGTCCAGTCTGTGACGAAGGTCTACGGCCGGGGGGGCGGTACTGCGCCGCGTGCGGGAGCCGGGTTTGACGGAGGTTCACTCAATCCGTCGCTTGCCAAACGATATCTTGGGCTCCCGTGGTTCCGAGAGCACCGGCATCCTGCTGTTCAAGTACCGCTGATGAGGATGCATTCAACGCCCTCTGTCTTTTACGTATCAGCAGAATCCTCGCGGCGGGATGAACCGGTTCCTCGCAGGACAACTGTGTCATCGTCGAGAGCATGCCGAAAGCACTCGAGCCTGCTACATTCTTCCAGTTCCTTGGTGGTGGGGCATGCGAGCTGAAACGGAAAAAGAGCCGGTCCTTGAGTGATGGCGGCAAGCGGCGCGGAGTTGACCCCGCTGGCGATGAGGGCTGCCGAGATCAGCCAAGTCACCGCCTGTGGGTCCTCAACGCTTCGCACGGTGCCTTGCTCGTATGTTCCCTTCTGTGCCGTCTCCCGGAGAACCGCCCAATCGAAGTAGGATCGCAAAACTCGCCTGGCTGCCCGCGAAACGGTCTCTCGCTCGCCAAGCAGTTCGCGGACGCGGCGTTGTACTTGCGCCGCCACAGCGCTGCCCTGTAGGCGTAAGAGCCTACCCGTCGTCTCTGCAACAGTGCCCCAGAATGGATAGGCAGCCATCGACATGCCCCAGTGAATCGCGATGCGATCGTTGGCGGGGAGGTTTCGCAACAAGCTCAATCCCTCGTCTCGGAATTCCTCGAGTCCCTTCGGAACAGTAATCCAGATCTTCATCAGGATGGTGATGACTTTCTCACGATTGCCACGCTTAGCATTCCCGTTGATGGAGATGTGATTCTGAAGCAGCTCCTGCAATGCTCGGTGAGCCGCATCCCTATCGAATCCCGAGAGGGCGAGATTGGCGGTTCGCTCAAGCCACTCAAGTCGGATGCGCTGGCTGAAACCGATTTGTTTCCGACGCCCGCTCACGTTGCCCTCCGTTCGATGTGAACCAGAGGAACAACCACTTCTTCGATGGAGATCCCGCCATGTCCAACAATTCGCTCACCGCCACGGATGAAGGCGAACCGGCTCGGAGCCAACAGAGGTCGGAAGTCCTCTGGCAAACCAAGCGAAGGCCATTCGATGGCGTCCGGGAAGTTAGCCTTCACGCTGGACCGCAGCCGATCATCCGGATAGATGCGGACACGCTCTCCCCGCAAATCCGCAACGGCACCCTCGGATGGACGCCCACATCCTTCTGCTTCGATGTTGCCATGATCCGACGTGAGAGATACGCGAAATCCATGCTCGAACAAACAATCGCAGAGATCTGCGATGAAACCCTGCTTGGCCCACTGGAGAACCTGATTGTGCATTCCGGCCGCGCCGAGTTCCATCCCGTGCATGATCTTGTCGACCTTGTCGATGACCAAACCCACGACACGAACCTTTGGGTGAGACAGAATCTCTTCGACTGTGTTGAGCTTGCCATCACCAAGGCCACGGGCGTAAGCCACTTCGGTCTGGCTCAACCCATGGTCGGTCCAGAACTGTGTCCAATGTGCGGCTTCCTTGTTCGTGGTGTGAACACTGCCGGGAAAATAGAGTGGGGCTTTGCCCGCGAAGGCCGCCTGGCGGGACACGGAAGTGATCGTTGGCACCCACGCAAACACGGCGCCTTCCCGGAACCGTAGCTGCGGCCGCTGCATCGTGAGAACGTCGCGCAGCACAACCCACTGATCGAGTGCCAGCCCATCCACCACGACCATGGCAACTTTCTCATGCTTCGATTCGCCGATGTGTCGCGCAAGCGCTCGAGGAACATGGTGGAGCATTGCAGGCGGCATTGGAGGTTGGTTGTGCAATCCTGCGAAACGGCTCTTGACCCATGCTCCAAACGCCTTGTCAATCTCCACACGAAGGATCTGTAATCGTTGGCTCGCTCCTTCTGGCACGTCACCGCTGGCTGTCGTGCCCAAGACCGTTAGCTCCGCCCAGCGGTAAGCAAATCGCAGCCAGTCTTGGAATCTAGCGTCCGCGTGTGGCAAGGTGTCACTGACCGACTGGATAAGACCATTCATTCGTCGGACGCGATCTCCAGCCAGATCCGTACAGATTCCCACTGCCGCCCACGTTGCGGCCAGGGGCTCATGACGTTCATGGGATACGGGCTGCAGGGCCCCCTCGATAAACAGATTATCGATGTAGATGCGAACATCATCGTGTTCAAAAGGCAAGTCCTGTGGACCTCTGAACTCGAGGTGAATGTTCTCCACATCCTCGTCCGTTGTCGTGGCGTCCGAAGTAGCCAGGCGATCCAGGAACGCTGGCCAGCGTTCCTGCAGGAAGGCGAAGAAAGCTCCACCGTCAGGGACGATCCTCTCCAGGGGCCAGTCTTCGAATAGACCGTTCTGACGGAGGATATTGACGAATCGTTCGTCGAGAATCGTTGGTACGGGCTGACCACGATAATGGCGACGTAGCAGCACACGCAGCAGATCAGATGGTTGCTTGATCAACTCTGGGGCGATTTCGAACACATGCCTGAGGGCAAACTCCTTCGTGGCATTGTCGCCAAGCTTGCCAGGGTCATGCTGTTTCTGGGCACCGTAAAGCGAATCGAGGTCGCCTGCGTCCATGGCCGCGACCACCGGATAGCTCAGAGTGGGGAATAGATCTCCCAGATTGAAGGAGAGCTGGCGTCCTGCCTGCAGGAGATCATATGGCAGAGTGCTGAGTTCGCTCGATGCGGACCGGAGAACCACCACAAGATCCGTCTGTACACCGCCATCCCAACGCGAACGGAATTTCGATTCATAGGCATATCGGAAGGCGACATGGTCTTCGAACTGAATCAGTTCGAAGCCTCGCTCGTGAATTCCCTGCAGGACACCCTCTTCTACCAGGAGACCATCTGGGTCAGCGACGAGTGTCAGACGCGCAACACCCGGTGTGAATTCACGCAGAATCTCGGTCCGCCAATCAGGCATCCGAAGATCCTCCGTGCAGTCGGAGCGCCAGCAGGAGGACCATCTCCGGGCTAACCTGCTCCTTCCGTGTGAGCTGCTCTCGCCACGCTCGCTCCTCCTGCTCGATCAATGCTAGCCGATGGCTCCTGACCGCAGGCAATCCTATGCGATCAACGCCGCGCCGGCGTGCCGTGAAGGCGTACTCACCCTTCTCTCGTTCTCGTTCAAGTCGCTCTCGATGTGACTGGAGAAGGGCATCGTAGAGTGGCTTCCCCTGCTCTTCCGCCGCTTCCAACAAGCGCCTGTGAAGAGTATGCGTTTCCTCGGTATCGCTGTGGCCAGCCACGTCAGGCACAGTCGCAAGGAGTTGATCCCAGATGTGCCGAGCTGTCGGCGCCAGGCAGCGATCGTCGTCATGCAGGAACAGAGGCATGATTCGCTCGTGGCTGGATTCACCCGTGCTGATTGTGATGCGCCAAAGGGACCAAGTGCCCTTCACGTCTGGTGGAAGACCGGAAAGAGTGACGGAAGGTGCCGGTTGCCCGGGCACAAACCAAGGGAGACCCATTGCGAGGTGGCGAATGCGGGGATCCTCCAACGTCAGGTGGCGGGCAGTCGGAACATCCGCCGCGTCCCTTGCCGTAAATACGATGTTCGACAGCTCTTCACCATCCGGCCACGTGAGATCCCACACGCGTCCCCGCCTGTTGACCTGTCCACCGTGTGCCTTGACATAGCTGATCGTCATACGCTCCACCCAGTGCGGCAACGGATGAGTCATCAAACGCTGAGCTTCGCATGGATCAAGCGTCTCCGCCGTCCCAAGAACCGTGGCCTGTTCCTGTGAATCCTTGGCCTGTTCCTGGATTCGGTTAACGACAGCATCTACTGTTGTCTCAATAGCATCGGGGTGAAGGATGGCCTCGACATGCAGATCATCGAAGATACGCCCAGCCTGTGCGGAGTCCAGGACATCCCCGGTCTTGTCGATGCCGAACTCCTCCAGGATGATGGCCAACTTCTCCTCGAGTACCTCCCGGACTCGGTGCTCCACCGAATCTGCGAACACGAAATTCACGGCACGCACGACGTGAGTCTGGCCGATTCGGTCCACGCGGCCAATCCGCTGCTCTAGTCGCATCGGGTTCCAGGGGATGTCGTAGTTGATAACGACATGGCAGAACTGCAGGTTAAGACCTTCGCCGCCAGCGTCGGTCGAAACCAGAATACGTGCCTTTTCTGCGAAGATCTCTTGCGCCCGCCCTCGCTCATCCATGTTCATGGAGCCATTCAAGCATGTCACTGCGAATCCGCGTTCAGTCAGGAACTCCTCAAGCATCGCCTGGGTCGGTACGAACTCGGTGAAGATGAGGATCTTGAGGTCTGACTCTCCCTCCTCCTGCTGCAGACGGTAGATCCACTCCAGAAGCGCCTCGGCTTTGGCATCTGATCCGGCTTCGTCGCACTGCTTCGCAGCCTCAAGGAGGAGCTTCACCTCTGATCGCTCGTCCTTCAGCGCCTTGAGCCGTGTCTTGAGAAGCGTCTCAATCTGCTCTT
>CAZTAR010000238.1:0-7321 GCA_964611695.1 uncultured Planctomycetaceae bacterium
GGCGGCGAGTGACATGGCCTTGTCATAGACGGCTTCGTAGTTTTTCACCTTGGTTTGGGAAGTAATGAAGGTGCCGCAGGCCTGCTCCACGGCTCTGCGGAGGGCGTCCTGTTTTGCCTGTTCCATGGCGTTGGCGTCGGTTCCTGGGGCGGAACCCTCGATGGTGATGTGGACGACGTCCGAGGATTGTGCGACGGCCGTGGGTGTGGCGAAGGTAAGGTTGATGATCGTGAGGCAAAGGAAGGCGATGCCGAGTCGATATTTATTTAGCATGGGCGAAGCTCCGAGGGTGGGTGGTTTTCTTCTCCGGCTCAAGCGGAATGTCAGGATATCCGTATTGTGCCCGCGCGAACAAAGCGAGCATCGCGATTTTAGCATGTTATGGCGAATCCGGTATGAATGTGGCTCGTGTTCCTCTTGGGGGATCAGGTCAACAGCCGTGGCCTTGTGGTTGGTAGGGTTGGCGGGTGTGGGGTGTTGGCGGGGGTAACGTTTTGTGGGGGTTATGGTTAGGGCGTGTCGAGTTGGTGTTGTGGGGCGGGCGCCGGTTGCGGTGATGGGTAGGTGGATGCGGTTTTTGTTGTCGCAAAATCCCATCCGTGTGGGGACGTTTTTGGTGGCGTGGACCACCGGCGAGACGCCGGTGCCACAGTTTTGCCGGAGTTGTGTTGCGGGTTGGGAGGGGGGCGGCATGGGAAGTGGAAGGGCCAGAAACTGTTATTGATTCGTAATCCGGGGGTTGTGTGAATTCCCGGTGGGGCGATACACTGCCCCGGTTTGATGTGTCGCCGCGCGCGGGCGGTGTGCATGTGTTCACGATTTTGCCAAGTTAACCGGGATGGATGGAGCGGCGAGTCACCTTTCGCGGGCAATCTGGTCACCAATCTCTGGCACTCTGCCTGCATCGCTTGTCGTTGATGAGAATATGTTTCTGAGCAAGCACCAGGAGAAGAAGTAGTGGTATCCAGGATCAGTAGACAGACGCGGTCGATTCACGTTGTTGTCTTCACGGCGGCTTTGGCCCTGCTGCTCTCATGCGCCGGTGTGGCGTATGGTCAGAGTGATGGGGTGACAGCGCCGGCGGCGGCATCCACGACCAGCACCGGGCACTCCTTTAGCGAGATACCTTCCATCTGGTGGGTAGCACCGATTGGTGCGGGCTTGGCGCTGATCTTCGCCATCATCTTTTACGTGAAGATGATGGGCGCGGACGAGGGCGATGAGGACATGAAGCGTGTCTCGTCGTACGTCCGCGAGGGCGCGATGGCGTACCTGTGGCAGCAGTACAAGGTTGTGTTCGCCTTCTTCGTTGTCGTGTCGATCCTCTTGTTTATCATGGGGTGGTACCTGCATGTTCAACATCAGATCGTGTTCGCGGCCTTTTTGACCGGTGGATTCTGGAGCGGCTTGTGCGGTTTCCTCGGCATGAGCACGGCGACGCGCGCATCCCACCGGACGACGGCCGGTGCGCGGAAGTCTCTCAACGACGGTTTGACCGTGGCCTTCCGAAGTGGCGCGGTGATGGGTCTTGTCGTTGTCGGCTTCGGTCTGGTTGATATCGTCGGGTGGTTCGCGGTTCTCTACAGCGGCTGGCTCCCCTGGGACTTCGCTCAGAATATGAGTCTCAACGAAATCACCGTCGTGATGCTGACGTTCGGGATGGGGGCAAGTTCGCAAGCGTTGTTTGCCCGTGTTGGCGGAGGTATTTACACGAAGGCTGCTGATGTCGGGGCCGACCTTGTGGGTAAGGTCGAGGCGGGCATTCCCGAGGATGACCCTCGGAACCCGGCAACGATTGCGGATAATGTCGGCGACAATGTTGGCGATGTGGCGGGCATGGGGGCCGACCTGTTCGAGTCTTATTGTGGTTCGATTCTGGCGACTGCGGCTTTGGGGGTGGCCGCGATGAGCGCGATTTATGGTAGTGAAGAGGCCGGCTTTAGCGCGGCTTTGAAGATGCTTTCGACGCCGATGGTTCTGGCCGGCGTGGGGATCATTCTCTCGATCATCGGCATCCTGATGGTTCGCACGAAAGAGGATGCGACGATGGGGCAGTTGCTCACGGCGATGCGTGTTGGCATCTACGGCAGTAGCGTGCTCATCGCTATTGCGGCGGCTGTGGTCTGCAACCTGTTGCTGAAGGACGTTCAGGGGGTGAACCCATGGGGCGTCTGGGGCGCGATTATGGCGGGGCTCGTGGCGGGCAATATCATCGGCTATGCGACGGAATACTATACGAGCTACGAATTTTCGCCCACGAAGAAGATCAGTGAACAGGCGATCACGGGCCCGGCGACTGTCATTATTTCGGGTATCGCGACCGGGATGCGGAGCACGTGGGCTTCTCTCGCGACGATAATTATTGCGATTCTGGTGGCGTTTGTCAGCGCGGGCGGGGGGACTGAGTTCCTGTTGGGGCTTTACGGCGTGGGCATCGCGGCGGTTGGTATGTTGGCGACGCTGGGGATCACGTTGGCGACGGACGCTTATGGGCCTATCGCCGACAACGCGGGCGGCAATGCGGAGATGACCGGGCAGGATCCGATTGTTCGTGAGCGGACGGACGCGCTCGATTCACTTGGGAATACGACGGCCGCGACGGGGAAGGGATTCGCGATCGGCTCGGCGGCTTTGACGGCGTTGGCTTTGTTGGCGGCGTATGTGGAGGAAGTTCGCATCGGGCAGATTCGTGAGGCTCGGGCGGAAATCGTTCAGGTAGTCGAAAGCCCTGACATGCAATCGGCGACGTACTTCGGGCATCGCAAGCTGGCGATGCGTGTCGGCGAGGGTAAGGGTGATGGTGACTTTGACTGTCTGATGGTTCTCGAACCGAGTGTGGCTCCGGAAGCACTCACTGTGGATACGATGATCAGCGGATTGTCGGAGCCCGATGAGGAGAACGTTCGGACGGCCATGTTCGAGGGGCAGCATCTACGGGTGGTCTCTTCGCGCAAGGCGTCGTTGGCGCAGTATATGCAGTTTTATGACGTGACGTTGATGAACCCGAAGACGCTGTGCGGCATGTTCAGCGGCGTGTTGTTGGTGTTCCTGTTCTGCGGCATGACGATGGAGGCTGTCGGTCGTGCGGCCGGTCAGATGATGATTGAGTGCCGTAGCCAGTTTGCGAAGATGCGAGATTACTTGCGTGCGAAGGGCCACGACGAGGCCTTCGTCGCGGATCCGGACAACTGGCCGCGTGAGCCGGTGGAGCACGAAGGCGGCAAGGTTCCAGACTATGCGCGGGCGGTGGAGATTTCGACGCGCGGCGCGCAACGGGAGATGGTGGTCCCGTCGATGTTGGCGATTATCGTGCCGGTGTTGGTCGGTTTGCTGTTCGACGTGCCTGGCGTGATGGGACTGCTGGCGGGTGGCTTGACGAGTGGTTTCGCGATGGCGATCTTCATGGCGAACTCGGGCGGCGCCTGGGACAACGCGAAGAAATGGATCGAGACCTATGGCAAAATCACCGCGCAGGACATCATGGGAGACCAGGAGAAGTACCGCCGGAAACTGCCGACGGCCATTTTTGGCGATCTTGTTGCTCGTGCGGATGCCGCGATGAAGGCCGGGAAGGGCGACATGATCGTGTACGGGAAGGGATCGGAAGATCACAAGGCCGGCGTTGTCGGTGATACCGTGGGCGATCCTTTCAAGGATACGAGCGGGCCTTCGCTGAATATTTTGATCAAGCTGATGAGCATGGTTTCGATCGTGTTCGCCGGCTTGGTGGTCAAGTATGGCCCGATCATCGGGAGTTGGCTGGGGCTTGGTGGGTAGATTTGTTTGAATGTTCATGCAGCGCCAGGTGTTTTTGTCTGGCGCTGCATGTCTGTTGTTTTTCACGGCCGACAAGTGTGTCGGCCGCTACGGGAATAGGAATTTGGCTGTTGTCCAACCGCCTTCGGTGGGGGGAGGGAGAGTACGTGGTTAAGAAAGAGGATCGCGCCAAGCAGACGAAACGGCTTGCGCTGACCAAGGCGGTTGAGGAGACGGCGCATCTTCGTCCGAAGTCGACGCGGTCGAACGAGACCGCTCGCGCCTTCGCGGTGGAGGTTGCGCGGATCATGGCGGAGAACCAGTGCGAGGATATCGTCGCGCTGGATCTTCGCGGTGTGAGCCCTGTGTGCGACTATTTTGTGATCGGCACGGGGACTTCGGACCGACAGATGCGGGCGGTGGCGGACCATATCGAAGCAGCGGGCAAGACTCAGGGCGAGAGGCCGTTCGGCGTCGGCGGGTATCAGGAGGGGGCTTGGATCGTGGTGGACTATGTGGATGTGGTGATCCATCTTTTCGATCCGGACCATCGAGGGTATTACGATTTGGATTCGCTTTGGGGGGATTGTCCGAAGGTGGAGTTGAAGTAGCTATCAGCTCTCAGCGGTCAGCTATTCTTGATTCCTCGTTAGCTTTGTCATATCGGCGTTTGCATTTTTCGATGGCTTTGGCGAAATTTTCTCTGTCGGCTTCGGTCGGTAGGACGTGGCGGACATTCACGGCAATGGTGCCTATTACACTCCGGTAGAACAAGCTCGCGCTGGTCCACCGAGTCCCAATCTTGAATTGGAATCTATCAACCTTGGCCCACGGAATCCGCTTGGCTCGTAACCAGGTTAGCTTGCATATGACTTCCTGCGGGGTGACAGCAAGGTAATATGAATGCCGGCTCGCCTTGAACAGGAAGGCTATAAACAGCAGGTAGAAGATGGCAATTGGCCACCGGACCCATGCGTGTGGCGACGGCGCCCTGGGCAAGACGATCAGGAGACTTGAGGCCGCGATAAGTTGGGTGCCCACGATGACGAGCAGCATCATTTTGTTCCATCTCCTTGGGGCGATCCAGACGCGCGAGTGCTCGTCGTACTCTTGTCCACACTCCGGGCAGAGATGCTTGTCTGGCAGGCCGTGCAGCGCGTAGAGGCAGGACGGGCATTCCCTGTGCTCATCGGGCGTTGTGGTCTGTTCCGGATCATTCGGCATATCGGCGTTTGCCTTCTTCGATGGATTGGGCGAATTGCTCTCTGTCGGTTTCTGATATCAGGGCTCGCCGGCAGTCCAGCATTCGCTTTCTGTTTCCACTGTAATAATACAAGATGGCGAATGGCAACATCCCCCTTTTCCAGAATCGGAAGCTGTGGATTTTGGACCATGGGATTTTCCTGGTTCGTCCCCACCATTGGCGGTCGATGACGCCAGCCGGCGACACCGCGATGAATTGGGGATGCCACAGTGCGTTGCTCAGGAAAGCGATGAAACCCAGGTAGAGCAAGAACAACGGCCACCGAATCCACGAGCTTGTTGTCGAGAACAAGGATACCAATACCAACAGGACCGAAGCTCCGACCAGTTGGGTGGAAGCGAAGACGACGGATGCGGCAATCCGCCACCACCTTGGAACCTCCCATACGCGCGAGTGCTCGTCATACTCGCACCCACACTCCGGGCACGTGTGGCGCGTGGGTAGGCCGCGCAGTTCGTAGAGGCAGGTGGGGCATTTCCGGGTGTCCGTGATGTCGGTAATCCGTGGGTCTTGCTGATTGGGTTGCTCCGGACCGGTGGGTGTTGCATCCCTCTCGTCTGCCGATGATGATGGTGGGGTCATGGCGGATTGTCCGGTGGCAAGGTGTTCTCGATACGAGCGGGTTACGCGGAGTAGTCCGAACTCGCGTAGCGTCCGACCCCCGTGTCGGACGTTGAAAACCAGCGATTCGGAACGGTCGACACGGGGGTCGGCCGCTACGGGCATCCCGGAACTGCCAGAAGAAGAGTCATCATAGCATGAAATCGATTCTCCAACAGATCAAGGGGCATGTTTTTGCTGCGATGGAAGTCGCGTTTGGTGAGGAGGCGGCCGGGGTGGATCCGTTGGTCAAGCCGGCGGGTGATCCGAAGTTTGGGGATTATCAGTCGAATGTCGCGATGGGGCTGGCGAAACGGCTTCGGACCAAGCCGCGTGATGTTGCGCAACGCATCGTCGATTCTCTGTCGCCTGCCGCGTTGGAGATCATCGATCCGCCGGAGATCGCCGGGCCGGGTTTTATTAATCTTCAGTTGAAGAATGGGTTTTTGCAGGGGGCGTTGGAGGCGATTCCGGCTGCGCCGGAGGATGTAGCGGCCGACGCCCCTGTCGGCCGTAATGATCAGAGCCGCGACCGTGAGGGAGCGGTCAGCGCTCAAGCGGGAGGGCCCGCCGGAGTTGAACGAGGACCGCTTGCTTACGCGCGCGGCTCTGATCAATGCGTTGGCTCTGATCGGTTGGGCATCGAGCGGGTTGATGATGCCCGTCGTGAGACGGTTGTTGTGGACTACTCTTCGCCGAACGTTGCGAAGCAGATGCACGTCGGGCATCTTCGCAGTACCGTCATCGGCGACACGATCGTCCGCGTGCTGGAGTTCGAAGGGCACCACGTCGTTCGGCAGAATCATGTTGGCGACTGGGGGACGCAGTTCGGCATCATCTTGGAAGAGGTGTACGAGCAAGAGCTCTTGCCGCGGAATCTAAGTGTGGAATACAACATCGGGGATTCGAACTTGCCAAGAGACCCGGATGAGTTGGAGGCACTGTACCGTGCCGGTCAGGCGAAAATGGTTGACGCCGCTTTTGCTGACCGCGCCCGCCACGCAGTCACAAAGCTTCACAGAAAACAAGGCTCGGAGTTTCAAACTTGGATGTGGATTACGGCAGAGGTCATGTTGGGTGTTTTTTCGCTCTATCACCGTCTGGGTGTCACACTGAGCGGGCAGCATACGCGGGCGGAGAGTTTCTACAATCCACTTCTCGCCGCCATCGTCGAGGAGCTACATGCCGCGCTGGGGGTCTCCGATCAGCTCCGCGATCGTGAGGGAGCGGTCACCGCTCAAGTGGGTGGGCCCTCCGGAGTCGAGCAAGTACCGCTTGCTAACGCGCGCGGCTCTGATCGGCAAATCGATGCGCCGATTCTGCGAGCTGTCTTTCGGGAAGACCAAAACGCATCGTGCGTATTCCTGGAGAACGAAAATGGAACCCCCACATTCACGAACAAGCAAGGTGATCCGCTTCCGATGATCATTCAGAAGTCAGATGGGGCCTTCCTGTACTCCACGACTGATCTGGCTGCGCTGGCGTTTCGCATCAACGAGTTCGCGAAGCAGCCGATTCCGTTCAAGACAAGCACGCTGCCCGATGCTCTTCGGAACCGGCTTGCCGCTGTCGATGTGTCGTCCGATCTGGCCGAGAAAGGCGGCCTCGGCGCTGATCGCATCCTCTACGTCGTCGGCTCGCCGCAGAAGTTGCACTTTGAGATGTTGTTTGCCACGGTCCGTGCGTTGGGTTGGACGCGGC
>CAZTAR010000239.1:0-7307 GCA_964611695.1 uncultured Planctomycetaceae bacterium
CTCGATACACTAACCCTGGAGCAACGGGCTTTCATCCCCATCTGATCACCGCCGCGAGGATGCCATCTCATACCTAAAATGCTCTAATTCGAGCAAACTGAATTCAACGAGGGATTCAACGATGGGGTCGCATCAGCTTTCGGATCGCGTGGGCCCTGATTGCGTCGCGGAACTTCGTTCTCCCGGTGTGGGCGTTGCCGGTCGGGAAGATCCCCGGGATGTCACCCTGGCCGATGCCGAAGTCGCCACCCTTGGGCGAGTGGTTCGGAGTCAGCACGGGATTCAGCAGCGTCGTCCCGGTTTGGAAACTGGGATCGAACCCGGGCGGGACACCGATTTGGCCGGTGCCCGTGGGCGAATCGAGGAAGTTCGCCAAGTTCGTCTCGTTCGGGAACAAGAACCCGAGGCCGGAGCCTTGGAATTGCGCGAGGAATTGATCCCCGCCCTGAAGCCCGAACGCATCCGTGATGTTCACGCCGCGCCCGAACTGGGCCGTCTCGATCGCGCGGATCATCTGGTGTGAGACCCACTGGCCCGGGGTCACGTAGCGAGAACGCGTCATCGCCCGGCTGCCGAAGGCGCTGGATCGGTGCTGGATCGCCTGGATCAGACCTCGGCCCTGTTCCGAGAGGGACATCCTGAATCGCCCGTCGTGGTACTCGAATCGGAAGATGTCCGTACCTCGTTTGCTCAGGGTCGCCACGGGGGATTCAATTTCCATGTCGCTCCGGGTCGTTCCTTCAGCCACACCGGCACGGATCGCCCCATACGCCAGCTTCACCCGGCTCTTCGCGGCTCCCGCCAGCAACTCCAGCTCGGAAATCCCGACGAGCGTCGAGCTTTCGATCAGAATCACTGTCGGCGGCGTCGCGGGTCGCATTGTCAGCTTCACGGTCCCGCGGAGCGGTACGCGAACTTGCTGGCCGGCGCCCAAGAGATCGCCGAGCTTGACCGGCTTCCAGCCTGCTTTGAGCTTCGGGTCGGTTCCAAGGTTCGCGACCTTCACCTTCCCCTTGATGGCGGTGACTTCGTACATGAGCGAACCGTCCGAGCTTGGCGCAGAAACCGCCGGCGCCGGTGCTGCCGCAGGTGTGTTCTGTGAATCCTGGCCTTGTCCAAAGATGGTCGCTGCAGGAACAAGGCTCACCAGCGTGAAGGCCGCCAATGTCAGGATTAAATTCTGTTTCATGGCATCCACCCTTTCAGGCACCCGTGTGTTTCTCGGTCCCCAGCGGCATCTTGCCAATACTGGGTAATATTACCGATTACAGCGCCGGTTCGGCAAGCATCCCGCTGCCAGTTTCGTCGTAACTTTTGACCTCGTCGCTAGTTATGCTGCTCGGTTGGTTGGAGCGGGCGAGGTCGCTCACGCATTACCCCCCAATACCGCACATGACGTGCCAGATTGGCCCCCAATCACCTGCCCCCACTCGGCTCCGGCACGATCAATTCGCCGTGCTCGTCCCGATCCGTCTCGTCGCTCAACTCGATCATCTCGGTGTCGTACAGACCCTTCTTCTCCATCAGCGCGTCCGCTTTCGCCATGAGGCCGACCAACGACGCACCGGTCACGTACTGGTAATCGACCTTATCATCGATCATCTCGCGATATTCCAGCTCACGAAGCGCGTACCGCCGACCCCCCAGACCCGCTCTTCCGAAGAGATTGTAACTCAGGCCACCGCGAATCTTGCAGATTTGGCAGATCATGTAGGATACCGAACCGGCATCGATCACGTTTTCGGGTACAAGTCCCCAGTTCGATCGCACGATTCCCCGGGATTCTAACGCCGATTGACGCTGTTCAAACGACTCGCAGGTGTCTTCGCCGTCCGCCAGGATCAGCATCGCCCGGTAGGCCTCATCCACAGTCACCAAATCGATCTCAGCCAAATACGCCTGGAAACCTTCGTCGGAAAGCTCGCTTGCTTCCACTGAAGGGGTCGAATGCCGTGGGCCCGCACAGCCACCGCCCATCGCGACGAGTAGCGCGACCGACAACACGGAGCATGAGCAGGTATGCCTTAGCGCGTAGCGTCGGCCCCCTGTGGCCGACGTAGAACGCGGAACGGTTCCTTTTCGCCCACGTCGGGCCGACGCTACCGATTGCACGCTTTCGCGTGACAATACGCTCGCGTTTGTTGTTGCATTGTCTAGAACGACCATGTGATACCCGTCAGGAGGAAAGTCCGCGTCGTCCGGTCACTGAATGCCTTGCCAGGGAAAAACGCCCCGAATCGCACCGTCCACGACAAATCGCTGACAATGCGGTAGTTCGCGAAGTAGTCCATCTCCCACCCGACATAGCTTGACTGTCTGTCCGCCAGCCCGTCGCTGATCGCCGCGTCAGCATGGTGCTTCGCGTAGAGGTACCAGTCCGTCCCCAATTCCAGTTTCTTCGCAGCCTCCACCTCTGGAAACGGCCTGAACGCTCCGCCCAGCCGCCAGATGTGGATATTGCTTAACCTGGGCGCCAGCGCGATCCCAGTATCACGGAAACCGAAACCGACAAAGCTGTTGTCCACGTAGTCGTTCCGGTTTCCGCCTGGTGCATTCGTCGGGCTGCCCAGCCGGTCCGTATCGCCGCTGGCAAACATATATTCCAACGATACCACTGGTTTCATCTTGTGCCGGAAGTAGTAATCCAACCGATTGTCGAAAGCCCAGGCTTTGATTTCGTCGCGATGGAGGAACCGGCGATTCCCGTAGCTCTTTCCCCGCTCCAGCACCCACTCCGTGCTGTAACGCAGGTTGTCGATCAACTCACCGGTCGAGCCGAAGCCGAAGTACCGCGAGTCGTACTCGTAGTTTTGAAGCAGGTCCGTGGGGTCCTCGCTCGTGTTGTCGTTCTGCCAGGCGGCGTAAACAAACGGCTCATGCCGCTCAAAGCCCTGGTACTTCTCCTGAACGATCCAAAAGGTCCTGTTGCTGTGATCCGCCACCGATCGGCTGCGATCAATGTTTTCCGTGGAAGCAGGCGCCTTGCCCATCGTGAGGGTCGTCTCGAAGTCCTGCCACTCCGCCTGCACCGTCACGTGGTCCAGCGGCAGGTCGATCGCGTAGCCTGTTCCTGTGCGAACCAGGTCACGCCCGATCTTGAACTTCAACTCGAAGGGCGCCTCGTATCCGCCGTAACCGCGCAGCGCCTTGCCCGCGTCGAACTGGTACCATCCGCGTTCGAGGTTGGGTCCGTCGAGATCATCTTCGTTGGGTGTGTAGGCGTCGCCTGCGTTCCAATCGTTGTAGGACATCCGCATTCGGGCGTAGCCTTCGTGGACACCCTGGTCCGCGTTAAAAGAAAACCAAAGCCGAAGCTCGTTCTGCCGCAGGGTCCGGCTGCTGTTGAATCCGTCGTCAAACAGGAAGAAATAGGAGTTGTACCACCCCCCCCAATCGACGCGGAATTTTTGCGCGATCGGCAGTTCACGTTGGAGATTCTGCTGGTTCTCCCGCTCAAGCGCTCGTTGGCGCGAGAGGAATGTGTCACTGACCCCGCCTGGCGGCGTGCCGGAATCCAGTCCGAGCTGCGCGAATGCAGACCGGCAACAGGCGAGACACACCACCAGCCCCAGTAGCACCGTGATCGGTTTGCTCAGTCCAACTGCCCGCAAAGTCCGATTACCTCCAAGCCCGAGATGCCCATGATCCTGACGCGATCGGCCCATCGACACGCTTCTCGATCCGCCCTCCGGTGATGGGCGGCAATCCACCCGCCACAGGGGCATCCTGGCCACTTCAACACCCTTTTGCAAGGCCTTTTTCGTCGCATTCACCGAATGATCGTCCTGACATCTCTCGGACAGGGCGACATTGGAGAAGGACGGAGGCCCGGTGCAAACCAGCGCGTCCGGCCGCGAATCCCTTGAGAGTACCCGCATTATCGACCAGAAGGGGTGGAACCCTGTGCCGAACATCGGCGGCGGCGTCCAATCGGCTATCACAGGTAGAACAGGCAGTGACTCGGTGATACAGCATGGCCGCACGTCGGCTCCGGCGGCCCGAGCATCGTGCATACGCGTGTATCAGTACTGCGAACTTAGGCAGCCCACATCTGCCAAACCGCGCCGGGACACCGGCGCAAGAAAGCGGCGACCGACGTTTCTGACGGTCGCCGTTGCGAGATAATCACTTTTTCGCAGTTGAGCGTTACCCCGCTGCCCCCAATGGCCCTATTGCAAGTGACGCGTCACCCACCGACAAACCTGAAGGCAGACGTGGCGCCCTTAGAAACTATCTCAAAAATGTGGCTCAGTCGTCTCGCCTGTGTTTTCACCGCCGAGACGGCGGTGCCACAATCAGCTTGGCACAGTCTTGGGGTATTCTGAGATAGTTTCTTATTCCTCGCTGGCGCTCGTTTCCGCAGGCATGGGCTGAGATACTGCCGGCACGACAATCGCAGGACACATGTTTGGTCCACCGGGACGTGCTCCGCGTCTTCCCCGTTGACGTGCTCCGCGCCGCGCCCCTCTCTGGCCTGGATTGCGTTCCGCCTTATCACCGGGCTGGGTCTCGTCCTCCTCACGTTCTTCCGCAGTCAGACTCCGCAAAGCCACGAGCATTCCCTGCTTCTTGCCGGTTCCGGCAAAGACGATCGTGGCTTCGATTTGTTGCTCCACTTCGAAGTCACCCAAATCCAACGCGTGGCGGGCGGCGTCTTCAAAACTCGTCATGCCGTCCAGCATCTTCAAACGGATTTTCTTCGGGGACACACGCGGCGGCTTCCCGTCAGTTGAAGAGGGTTTTGACGAGCGAGCGAGCCTCGCTTCGATGTCGGGCCACTGCCGATCATCCTTCGGCTTCCCCTTCAAAACCATCACGTCGTCTTCGATTTCCAGGATGGTGCCCTCAATTTCAAGCGTCTCGAATGTCAAGGCACGCAGTTCCCTCGGTAGATTCTTGCGAGGTTTTGTTTTTTTGGAGTCATCTGAGGGTTGCGAAAGATCATCTCCGCCTTTGAATCCCCAATCCGCCGAGCAGAACAGGCCCTTCGACAGTATCTCTGGATACATCTCGACCGCGAATTGGTGTCCGCCCACAGCGATCCGAACATTCTCTCTGTTGTGTACTCGTAACTTGAGAACCTTCGCGCCCTTCGCCACTGGCCGAACCTTCAAAATCCCCACGAGATCGGCGTCTTCCTCATCCACGACGGTTTCAAACTTGTAAACCTGTCCGCGTTGAACGCCAGGCATGTCTGAGGCGTTCGGTTGATCCTGTTCTCGCGGCTTCGGGGAGGATTTCTGGCTGCCGCGCGCCCCGCGCCGGCCGCGTCCACCGCGCGCACCTCGCTGTGCCTCAACCGTTTCAGCGGAGGCGAAGACGATACAAAGACCCAAAGCGAGAACGAACTTCACCAGGGCAGGTCTGCCAATCGAAAGTAACATCTTGGATCTCCTCAAAGCGTGCGGCAATCGTGCATGGCCCCCTGATCCGCGCCCTCAGTATACCCCAGTCCGAAGGTATCCTCAACCCATTCTAGGCTTCAACCTAGGGCACTGCTACCCATATCGGTCCGACAAACTTCGCTCGCCAGCCGCAATACCCTTTTGTAACGCCCGATGACCGACCCACGACCCGAGATAATCGTAGAGGTACAATGATTACAGGCCGTCCCAATGATCCTGGGTCGATGACCTCGAAAGGGAGATTGAGAAGAATGAAGCAATGCGTTGTGTCGCAATTGGTCGTCGCACTTTCGCTACTCACCTGTCCCGCCGCGTTCAGTCAGGCCAAGGAACCCATGCTAAATCCGCAGCTCTCCGACCGTGTTTCCTCCCCATTGGACCCGATCGAATCCGTTCCTCAGCAGGCGAGCGAACCCACCACTTTCCCCAATCAGCCCCGTCCAACGACGACAAAGCGTCGCTCAGCCACAACGAAGCGAGCGCCGCGCCGCCTGCCAAGGGGCTTCACCGCCAAAACGGTCATGATGCCGGACGGGAGCGAACGAAAATACGCAATCTTTATCCCGCCCCTGTACGATGCGGACAAGTCACACCGATGGCCCGTTATTATTGCACTGCATGGCAGCGGTGAGCGTGGAAAGGACGGCATCAAACAGACCACTGTCGGCCTCGCGCCGCAAATCGTCGCTCGCACACACAAGTTCCCCTTTATCGCCGTCTTCCCGCAGGCTCACGGTATGTGGTTTCGCGGGGCGAATGAGGCCGCGAACTGGGCCATCTTGAACGATGTGCTTGAGGAATATCGCGCGGACCCCGACCGCGTCTACCTCACAGGCTTCTCGATGGGGGGCTTCGGGACTTGGGAAATGGCCGTTGCGCATCCGGATGCCTTCGCGGCCATCATTCCTATTTGCGGCGCCGGTCCGCCGGACTACATGACCAACATCCTCAACCTCCCGACCTGGGCTTTTCATGGGGCTCTCGACAAGAATGTTCCCGTCGAGCGATCAAGAGAACTTGTCAGGGAGCTGAAACGCCTCGGGGCTCATCCGAGATACACCGAATACCCCGCCATCGCACACGACTCGTGGAACCGTGCCTATGCCACACCCGATCTCTGGCGCTGGCTTCTCAAACAACGCCGTCAACCGCCGCCGCGCGTCATCGACTATCATCTCCCACGGTCCCAGGCCAGAGTCTGGTGGCTTGCCGTTAAAGCGAGCGAGGGTGCCGGTGTGATGGCACACATCCGCGCGGAACTCCGCGACAACGAAGTGATCATTCAAAGCACGAACGTGGCCGGCTGGGCGCTCTGTGAAGGCCCCGCGCCGCTCGAACCCGGCACCGAGATCGAAGTCATCTGGAACGACGAGCCAGTCTTTCGAGGCGTGTTCACAGGGCAACTGTCCGTGATCCCGCGAACGACATCCCAGCCAGAAACCCACAAACCCACGCCCGACGCCGAGTACGGGCGGGCGAACGATTAGCGCCCCGTGGCAACACTGTGGCACCGGGCGGAGAAAAGGGGACATCACTGATTTTCGCCTTCTCCGCCACCTTCTTCGGAAGCTTCCTGGGCCAGCGAGGGCCTCTGAGGGTGAAAGCCAGCCAGAGGCGCTTGGCGGTGCGTTGCACCCACTGCTCTTCGCCACACGGTCGGCCACGGTTCTCGCTGGTTCGGATTCGCTCTAGTGCATTTTAGGGTTGAGATTGCATTCTCCGCTATAGCGTCGGCCCCCCGTGGCCGACGAGGATAACCAGTTTGCTTGCCCCCCACAAAGTCGAACGCTGACCGCTTGCTGACGCGCGCGGCTCTGATCTCCGCCGCGGAAGATGCCATCTCATGCCTAAAATGCTCTAGCCCGCATTTCTCACCAGGTGGGGGTAGAAAAGGGCTGCGAT
>CAZTAR010000240.1:0-7292 GCA_964611695.1 uncultured Planctomycetaceae bacterium
TTAAGGAGTCGCCTGAAGGCGAGGGCTTCACGCCCTCCCATCGGGAGACAGTGAAAGTGGTTGGGCATCAAGCAGTACGCTAGCACGCGCATCGGCAAACGCTCGCACGCTTCGCCCAACAAGCGAAGAAACGCTTCGTAATCTGCCTCCTTGTGGAAGACCTCGACCCGGCCGTTGCCACGATTCATGACGTGGTAACAACCGTCCTCCACCGAGATACGAGCAGGACGAGGCATCCCCAAAAACTAACCCATGCCGCAATCCTTGTCAATTAAAGTAGCCTGACCCCTTTTCCCCTCCCGTTTGTTCGCCCCCCCCACAAGGTCGAACGCTCACCGCTTGCTGACGCGCGCGGCTCTGATCACCGCCGCGGAGGATGCTACCTCATGCCTAAAATTCTCTAGCAACGGCGGGCCTCGCAGTGCCGATCGTAGTACCTCCATGCGCAGGAACACGGACGAGGTTTTCCGCAGGCAGAGCCCTCGAGAGTGGTTTTCCTGGTCTACGCTGGTGCTGTGGTCGTGGGGGAGTTAATTAAGTATTGAATCAGCTCGTCGAACAAGGCCTTTCGCAGCGCTTCCGGCATGTTCCGGCCGTTGTGGGTCAGTGCCGGATTCTTGGGATCGGTCGAGTACATCGCCTCATGGAACCGCATTACGCGGGCGAGAAACCGTGAGTGGTCTGGATTGTAGATGTTGGCGACGAGGGTGCCGAGGCAGTAGTGAACCTGTTTGTCCCCTTCGTGGCGAAAGCTCAGCTTGCAATCGATCTGGCAGTCGATCTGATCGAGATTCTCCGGCCTGGCCCAATCCACAAAGGCGAACGCCCCACAGTGCTGGGCGTGAGCGATGAACGCTTCGGCATCAGCCGGTGCCTCACAGCCGAGTCCTATACGAAGAGACGCCCCGCTTCGGCCCAGCGACGGAGGTACATCGCCTGGCGGCGTGCGAGTGTAGATTCGTGTCTCAATGGGCTTCGCGCATCCGTTTACCGCAAAGACAGCCGTCAGGATGACGGTCAGAATAAACCCCTTTCGCATGGTTCACTTTCCCTTCGGCCGTGCCGGGCAGCGCATTAGCCCGGGCGCATCCTTATTGACTCAGGGCAATGTTGATCGCCAACGCTGTGCAAGTTCATCCATCAGGAAAGCCCCGCCGCAGTAACACATGCGCCGCAAACGCGAATCGACGTCTCGCTCGCCGAAAGCGTCTCGGCGTTCCGGCGTCGACACCGCAAGGACAGCGCCATCAGAAAGGCGAATCGCCCGGGCCGTCGTGGCCATCGTGCGTTGACCGGAGATTGGCGCTTCCCGAGCGACGCGGACATCCAACAAGATGCATATCTCGCAGAGGTCCTGCCCCACGGCCACGGGCTCGTCACCGGCCGTCTTGAGTAACTGCTCCCGAACGACGCCGGGATCGACCACTCGCATATCCTGGGCGATGGACAGCAGAAAGTGGATAAAGTGGTTTTCGACGCTGGAACGATCGACCGGGAGGGCTTGGTCGATGTTCGGGGACGCAACGAGTAGAACTTGTCTTTGGTCGTCCCACACCGGTCGCCGCCCCAGAGCTGACTTGTCCTCCGCGCGTCGCTCAGTGCCCACACTTCCCGCGTCGGCGACGTCGCCGCTGAATACATTGGCAATAACGGCGAATCGCGGCGATTGGGCTCGGTGATACAACTCCGGGAAGTCCCGTTGGAGCGTTTCCGTGAGTTCATCGCATGGGTCGGCGGGGGGCTCTTCTTTCAAGTACTCCGCGGGCAGGAGGTCGGGCCTGGGTGGCGCATCGGAAGGTTCCGCTTGGACGCGCGGATAGTCCGGACCGCAGCCACCCAGCACCATCGCGCCAAGCAAACCCAGCGATATTAAAACCGTCGACGCGCCGGGCCATCCTCCGGCGTCCCGGAGGATTCCGACGCTCTTGTGGGGCTGACTCATCCCAGGCATGATGTTCTCCTTCATTTTCAACGCTTGCCGATGTCTTGCGGATAATACACGTACACGCGCACGTCGTCGGCGGGGACCGTGCTGTTGGCTTGGTATTGGACGCGCTTGCGCGGTTCGAGAACAAAGGTCTGCCAATCGGTCCGATCGACCATGATTCCCCCCTCGCTCATCCTGGGCTGATAGAACTCGGTGCGGATTTCCACTCGCCGTGAGACGTGCGATTCCAAGGAATGGAATTGGGCGGTCACTTTCAGCAAGCCGCCTTCGAGCCGATCGATCTTCAAGTTCCGGCAGGGGACATTGGCCTTGAGCCATGCCTCGTTATAGATAATCTGGGATACGTCCTCCGTGCGGGTCGAACCTGGCTCCGGCGAGTGTGCTTGAGGATGACAGCCGGCCATGACCGCTAAGCACAGGAGCGAGAACACCAGTCTCGGAAGACAGAATGTGGTTTGTGGTTTCGTATGTGTCATTGCAGGCCGACCTCCTCTGGATACGCCACTTCGATGACGAAATCCTCTGCTTCTTGCAAGCTCGTACATTGATAATCCATGGAACGTTCCGGACTCAGAAGGATCTCCGACCAAGCGGAAACATCGACCGGTTCCTTTGAATCGCTTCGCGTGTACTTCGTTCTCGCCACGATGCGAAAAGCGCTCTCTCGGCCTGCTTCGAGCTTGTCTGCGGCGATTTCCGCATCAATCTCCCGCAGGCCGGAATGAGGGTTGACCTCGTTTCGTCGCACCTCAATCTTCAGATGCTGTTGCAGCCACAAATTCCGGTATTGAACCTTGGGCGGCTGATCCGTATGAACGCCCTGTTCGGGGGCCGCGCAACCACCGAACCAGAGGATTGCGCTCAGTGCGGCCATGCTCCATCGATGGTTCATTAACAAACCGCGAACAGAGCGGTCCGTTCCCGGCGATTGGGACGACTGAGGCTGATGACATGTGTGTGTGGTGGACATGGGTTCATTCCGCTGGCTGAGTCGTGGCTTCAATGTTTGATTCCGGCTGGTCGTCGGCCGGTTCCGCCCAGACGTCGACCGATTGGTATGGCGGAAGTTCTCTTCGATCATCTATGACGACGTCCTTCTGTTCTGCGCTCGCACATCCGCTGCCGGACAGTGCCGCCACAATAGCACCACTCGCAATCACGATCGAGAGCGTTCTTCGGACCAATAAAACCCAACCTTCCGCCATGGTAGACTCCTTCATCACTGACCTGGTTTCATCCGTGGAAGCAACTCGTATGTCCGCGGCGGCGCCGGAGGAACTGCACTGACTTGTTCGTTAAACTGCTCAGGGATGAACAGGATGTTCAGGCCGACTTCGGGCGCCTCGAACGATCTGGCGAGGGCATGCCTCGCGGCATACGGCATCGGCCGGCCTCCGTGCCAACTGCAAAGAACGTTTTGGGCATAGGCGACTTCCATCGCCTGAATGTAACCGGCGTAGGCCATGTCCAAAGGGAGCTCGATCGGCGCCGTATTCGCGCCTTCAGGCAGGAGCCGCAGCGTGTGCGTTCCCGGTTCGATGCGTCCCAGCCACAAGTGGATGGCATTGGGCAGGAGCCGCCACTGTCGAATATCAGCCTCCTCCTGATTCACAGCACGGATGATCGAACCGATGATCTTGAGGTAGTTGTTCCCGCTGTTCTGAAGGGCCTCTCCGAAGTCCTCGGTCTTGCGCTTGCGTTCCTGGGCAAGGTCTTTGACGGAAGGACCTCGTCCCGCCACTTGCCCGTACAGGTTCAGGCACTGGACCATCTCGCCGCGACGTTGGCCGTCGATGACCAGCGATAACGAGGTGATACTCTCGGAAGGCGGAAGGAAGCCGTCATGCACGAACTTGACGCTGTCTCCGGTGACGGTCCCGGTCTTCACCTTCTTGGGGCGACTGCCGGTAGCAGCAATAATCAGCACGTTGGCCTGTTGTAGATCATTCAGCGATTTGACAAGGAGTTGTTCCCGCACGGTGTCGGCGGCGCGAAACGGGGGTAGATAGACTTTTGGGAAAGAGTACCGTCCATCGATACCGGTCCATACGCTCGTGCTCTTGACTGAAGAGCCGGCGGCACTCGTCGCGTCGCAGAGACTCTCGAAGAGCTTTTTCGTCTCCACCCAGCTTAGTTTGGCCTGCCTCATCCGGTTGAGGTGCAGAAAGCACATAGTCCGCAACACGTATGCGCTCAGGAAATCGCGACGGAAGACTGTGCCGCCTTCATTGCGGCAAGCAGCAAACGCTTCGAAGACCGGTATGCCGCGTCCCTTCGCTTCAGCGGGCGTAGATGCCTTCCCTTCGACGTTCGCGATGCCGCCCCGGCTGTAACGGTCCGTAGCAATAGTCCGATCAAAAGCGACGCGCGCGTTATCGTAATCGCCCTGCTGCATCAAACAGATGCCGTGAAGCAATTCGATCATGGCCCGTTCATAAGCCTCTCCCTGCCACACCTTCGCCGACTCGCTGAAGACGAGGCTGGTCTCGCCGGCCGACTCCCCGAGCGTGAAGTCGTTGGTCACCAGGATGGCTTGATAGAATGCTTGTTGGGCCTCGTCGACACGGCCGGACGCCAAGCAGGCTGACGCATAGTCCAGGAAGGTCACGGCGGAGTCGCGTGGACGGCGATCTACCTGAACTCCCAATTGTTCCTGAACGGGTTCCTGAAGACCGGTGGCCACTTGATTGTAGTGACATGAACCCCATGTCGCCGATTGGACGGTCTTGGGGGGCGCTGCACACCCGTTCAGCAGGAGCGAAGCGAGGCCGCAACACGCGAAACGCCACGGAAGACGGTTCGCTTGGGCAAAGGCTGCGAAGGTCAGGGAATGAAGTGCTCGCATGACCGCGTTCTCCGCAGAAAATAGCCGACGGCAATGACCCGTCGCTAGTCGTGAAAGTCACGGGTTGTAAACGTGGCGGCGGACGAAACGTCGTTCGTCCAGACGATCTCGGCTGTCTCGGCATCCACCAGTGCAAAGGACATCAGTAACTCAACAATGCCCTTGTCATGCACCTTGCCGTCCTTGTCCGCAACCTGCACGACTTTGTTCAACGAGGAGTAGCTGCCTGTCAGCAGATAGTCCACCCCATACTGGTCTTTCGAGCCGCGCGCCAAGACGGCGGTTTCATCCTCACTGACATGCCAATCGTCCAGAGCGTCGCGAAGGGTCTTCTCGATGTCAGGCTCCACGAATACAACCCGCGGCCCCAGGGCGCGCTGCAACTGAGTTCGCATTCGCTCGACGTAGGCGTCCTTTGCCGAACCGAACATGTACTGGTTGGTATTGTTCTCGACTTTGACCAGGGCCAGCCGCGGAGCCGCGTGATCGCCATAGAAGATGGACTCGCGAGCCATGTCCCGAGCCATAAGATCGGCGACGCGTTGGATTTCGGTCTCATTGAGGAAGCGGCCGGTCATCATGCTTTTCCGCCCGGTCGTCAGCGGCGGAGCGCAGCCAGCCGCCAACGCAATCGCGGCCAACAGGGCCCATCGTGTCGGCCGCAACAAACCGCCCGCCACCGATCCGGGGTATTGGGGCACAAGTCATCCTCCGTTAGAAGACTGAACAATCACTCACGCGTCGCCCGCCTGCTCTCATCTTGCCTGACGCCGCAGTTCTCTTCGGCTCGCTACCGCCTCGTCACCGTCTTGATGTGATAGTCGTGCCGCCAGACACTCTCGCCCGACTCGGCGTCAGTCAGGTCGAAGGTCATGTACATTTCCACCAGACGCTTACCCGCCGTTGATTTGTCAAGAGCGTGATAGACGCCGGCGAGCAGATAATCGACGCCGTGCCTGTCTTTGAGACCTCTGTGCGTGGCTTCTCCCTGTCGTTTGGCTGTTCGCTGTTTCTCCATCGCCGCGCGGACACTCTCACGCATGGTAATGAACTTGGCCGTCGAGCCGCTGGAACCGCCCGCGTGGTGCAACGACCTGAAGAGGATCGTCTGAATCCGGTCCAGTACCATGTCCGCGCTTCCGCCAACGAATGGCTCGTTGGTGTTGTTTTCGATGGAAACGATGCCGATGCGAACTGGAGGATCGCCTCCTCGCAACAACGGCTCCTGAATGAGGTCTCGGGCCATCTTTTGGGCACAAGCTTCCAAGTCGCCTGGCCGCAGCCCCCAGACATCGCGGGTGTTCGGCTCCGTTGCAATCTGCGGCGGCGGCGGACAACCGGCCGTGCCCAATGCAAATACCGCCGCGAGGAGAACCGTCACTGGATGACCCCAGCCGCCGCGATGCTCGACCTGAGAACATGCCCGAGAGAGGATTCCGGCTTCGGTCGCACGACCTGCTCGGTAGGCTCGCATTGATGAACTCCTTCATCGAAATGAGAATCATGCCCGCTGCGCTGCCCCAGATCGGCCAGGGGCCGTAGCCTGAGAGCAAACACTTTAACCTCTATGTCATAGCGAGTCAAGAATTCTTTTATATCCTTTAACAAACGCACAAAGTTCCTGCGCTACCGTGGTCTTTTTGCTTTGGTTCATCCTGCAGGCGCATCTTGGTTTCCTGGCGGGGAGCCGAGATGAATAGAGACTGCTGTGATGCATTCAGCCTGCGACTTCGGGGCTGGCTGGGCAAAAAAAGAAGTGAACTAGAGATCAATCCTCTAGACCTCCCGATAGCAAGGGCATCATATGGGGAAAAGGAGAGGCCAATGGGCCAGTTTTGTCAGGTGCCATGGGAGGCAGATTCGCGTAACTCTTTTTCCCGTAGCTACTAACGCGTGTCATGCTACGAAGGCTCTGACGCGATCATTATCGGACTTTTACGCACCCCTTTGCCTCCATGTCCGGGGGGATGGCGTCACTCGATCGAGAAGACCTTGGTATGGCCCACTGAGCCCCAATCAGCCGCGGCCGGCACCATCCATTTCCCAGGTCGCTCGCCTCCGCGCGGGAGCCCATCACCGGAGTGCGCGAGGTCGGAATGGCCAGCCTCGACCGCTCCGACTTTGCTCTCATTCGGAGCCACTACCGGCCAGATGCCAAACCACGGCGTTCGTCGCAAGTCCTGGTGGGGCAACGCGGATGAAGTTTTCAGTAGGCACAGGTATCTGTTCATCATGGCAATCTGTCTTTCGGGCGTGTATAGTAGATTATACTGAACCCACGTGTTCTATGGCTCATATGGTGGGCTGATGGCTATCACGGGAGGAGAGTGGCGTGTTCCGGCGTGGAGCTGTCGCACTTGCTTATTGCGCCTTCTCGTTTGCAGTTGCAAGCCCGGTTGCCGCACAGGATCCGCCCCAGTCGATCAGCTTTTTTATCGCTCCCTGGGGCGACGACTCATGGCCTGGAACGTTCGAAGCCCCTTTTGCCACGTTCACGCG
>CAZTAR010000241.1:0-7289 GCA_964611695.1 uncultured Planctomycetaceae bacterium
AGACAAAGCCATCTTTCCAAACCGAAAGGAGGTAACGATGGCAGATTCAGGAAACGGTACACCGTTATTGGATGAACTAGAGAAGGGACCTTGGCCCAGTTTCGTCACGGAAATCAAATCCATGGCGAAAGACAACGATATGTGCAAGGACCTTCTCGGACAACTCGAGAAGTCCTATCGCGACAAGGTGGGCTATTGGAAACACGGCGGCATCGTGGGCGTCATGGGTTACGGCGGAGGCGTCATTGGACGGTATTCCTTCTTGGCCAAAGAGTACCCGAACGTTGCCCACTTCCATACAGTGCGCATCAACCAGCCGAGCGGGTGGTTCTATACATCCGATGCTATCCGGGGTTTGTGCGACATCTGGGAGAAGCGAGGCTCCGGACTCACCAACATGCACGGTTCCACCGGTGACATCGTCTTCCTGGGCACAGTCACCGACGAACTCGAGCCGATTTTCTCGGAACTGACCGAGCAGGGCTTCGACCTTGGCGGATCCGGCTCTGACTTGCGTACACCGAGTTGTTGTGTCGGACCGGCTCGATGTGAATGGGCCTGCTATGATACGCTGGCGATTACAGACCACCTCACCCAGCATTTCCAGGACGAGTTGCACCGCCCGGCATTCCCTTACAAGTTCAAGATTAAATGTGCCGGCTGTTCCAACGACTGCGTGGCATCCATCGCACGTTCGGACATGTCCATCATCGGCACCTGGCGTGACGACATTCGGATCGACCAGGCCGCGGTGAAGGAGTACGTCGATAGCGGCATCAACATCCATCGGGATATCTACGCCAATTGTCCGACCCGATGTATTGCTTGGGACGGCGAGAAGCTCGAAATCGACAATGCCAATTGCGTGAAGTGCATGCACTGCATCAACGCGATGCCCAAGGCCCTGCGTCCTGGAACCGACACAGGCGCGACGATCCTCATCGGCGCCAAGGCGCCGATTATCGAAGGTGCGTTGCTCGGTTCGGTCATGGTTCCGTTTGTCAAGATCGAGCCTCCCTACGACGAGATCAAGGACCTGATCGAGAAGATTTGGGATATCTGGGGAGAGCACGGCAAGAACCGCGAACGTGTGGGCGAGTTTATCCAACGCGTCGGCATGGGCAACTTCCTGGAGGAGATCGGCCTCGAACCGATTCCCGAAATGGTTGCGCACCCGAGAGAGAATCCCTACATCTTCTTCGAGGATTTCTACGAAGAAGGCGACGAGGAGGAAGACGAGGAATCGTAGGGACGCTCCCGCGGAAGACGTGCTCCCGGGGAACCGGGAACGGATCAACCAAACAGACATAACCACATTGAGGATATGAATCGATGGCAACTGAAAGAAAGACGGATATCGGCCCTCCGAACTATAAGAAGTTCTTGCCACCCGTCATCAAGGCAAACTACGGAAAGTGGAAATACCACGAGATCATGAAGCCCGGCGTGATGGTTCACGTGGGTGAGTCCGGCGACAAGCTCTTCACTGTGCGGGCGGCCTCTTCCAGGTTGCTCAGCATCAAGAAGCTTCGCAATTTCGCGGACTTGGCGGATAAGTACTGTGGCGGGCATCTTCGTTTTACCAGCCGCAACAATGTCGAGTTCCTGACGACCGACCAAGCCTCTGTCGATCCGCTCATCAAGGACCTCAAGGCTTTGGGACATCCGGTCGGTGGCATCGGCAACGCGATTTCGAACATCGTCCATACCCAAGGCTGGGTCCACTGCCACTCGGCGGCGACGGATGCTTCTGGCATCGTCAAGTGTGTGATGGACGATTTGCACGAATACTTCGTCGAAAGGAAGCTGCCCGGCAAGTTGAGAATCGCACTTGCCTGCTGCCTCAACATGTGCGGCGCCGTGCACTGTTCGGACATCGCGATTCTCGGCGTTCACCGAAGGCCGCCGAAGATCGATCACGACACCATCAACAAAACGTGCGAGATTCCGAACGTCGTGGCTTCCTGCCCCACGGCAGCGATCCGGCCGGCGACGGTCGACGGAAAGCCCTCGGTCGAGATCGACGACGAACGCTGCATGTTCTGCGCGAACTGCTTCTCGGTCTGCCCGGCATTGCCGCTCAACGATCCGCTCAACGACGGAATTTCCATCTGGGTCGGCGGCAAGGTTTCGAACGCTCGCACCAAGCCGACGTTCTCCAAGCTGGCGATTCCGTTCATTGAGAATGATCCGCCAAGGTGGCCGGCGGTGGTCAAGGCTGTGCGTACGATCGTGGAACTCTGGGCGAAGGACGCTCACAAGTACGAGCGGATGGGCGAATTCATCGAGCGCATCGGATGGCCTCGCTTCTTCAAGCTCACCGGGTTCGAGTTCTCGAAGGAGCACATCGACGACTTCAAACACGCAGGTCTGACTTACAACCGGACCGCTCAGTTAAGACAATAGGAGAAGCACAATGGCCGTCACCCCTGAAGAAGTCGCGGACGCCATGTTCGAAATGGTCAGCGAATACGCAGGCAAGAAGAAATTCAAGGCCGGCGACTTGACCAAGGCGATGATTGAGAAGTTCAGCGCGGACGGCTGCGACAAGAAATTGTGCAAGGCCGCAATCCGCACCCTCATGGACTCCGGGAGGTGTGTCTATACGTACTTCGGCGGCAGCTTCATTGAGGTGCCCCACAAGGAGGGCGCCGCCGAGGATTCGGCTGGGGGATAATTGGGTCTGCAGTCTGTCAACGGAAGCGGGCACCCTCATCCCTCTCGCTATTCGCGAGTAGGGGTTAGTGTGCGCGCTCAGAATCGAGGGTCGCTAGATCAGAAGTAGCGAGAGGTTACACATGGCATTGAAGAAAACGAAGAAGAAGAAAAGAGGTCTTGGAGGCGGCGGAAGCTCCTCTGGCTCTCGCGAGCAGTCGCCTCTGCGGCCCAAGCAAGTGGAGAAGATGCCGCCCTGTCGGGACGCCTGCCCGAGCGGCAACCGGATTCGTGAGTTCGTTACGGCTATCGCTCAGGCCGAACGGCTGAAGAAGCCGGCCGACCAGGCTCTGACAGATGCCTGGCACATTTACACTGACACGAGCCCCTTCCCGGCCGTGTGTGGTCGCGTCTGTCCGCATCCTTGCGAAACGGGATGTAACCGCCAGGAAGTGGACGGCCCGGTCAATATCAACAAAGTTGAGCGCGCGATCGGCGATCACGGCCTTAAAGAAAAGCTTCCGCTGAAAAAACTCTCGGAAGAGAAGCATCCGGAGAAGGTCGCGGTCGTCGGCGCCGGCCCCAGCGGTCTTTCATGTGCCTACCAACTCGCGCGGCGTGGCTATTCCGTGACGGTGTACGAGGCTTCCGAGAAGCCTGGCGGCATGCTCCTGTGGGGCATTCCTCGTTATCGTCTGCCTGCGAAAGTCCTCGATGGCGAGATTCAGAAGATTCTCGATCTGGGTGTCGAGCTCAAGTGCAACACGCGCATCGGCTCTGATATCTCTTTGGATGATCTGCGGAGCCAATATAAGGCCGTGTTCGCCTCCATCGGCGCACACAAGGGCCTGAAGCTTCGGGTGGAAGGGGAGGATGCGGAGAACGTCCTTTCGGGTGTCGACTTCCTCAATCGTATTCACCATGGCGAGAAGATCGACGTTGGTGACAACGTGATTGTGGTCGGCGGTGGCGATACGGCGATCGACGCCGCGAGGATTTGTCGGCGGCTCGGCGCGAATACGACCATCCTCTATCGCCGTACGGTCAAAGAGATGCCGGCGATCGACGAGGAAATCGAAGATGCCCAGGCCGAGGGGATCAAGCTTGAGTATCTGGCCGCGCCCATTGGCTTCGTTCAGGACGGCAGCCGGATTACGAGCATGAAATGCATCCGGATGGAATTGGGCGAGCCGGACGACTCCGGCCGAAGACGTCCCGTGCCGATCGAGGGATCGGAGTTTGAGATTCCTGCGACGACCGTCATTCCGGCCATCAGCCAGGCGCCTGATTTCAACGGCTTCGAATCTCTTATCGAAGGTCGCGACTGGTTCAAGGTTGATGAGAATTTCGCCTCGACTCAGGTTGAAGACGTTTATGCCGGCGGGGATGCCGTTAGTCTGGCACTTGCCACCACGGCCATCGGGCACGGTCGCTACGCGGCCGAGGCAATCGATCGCAACTTCCGGGCCGTCGAAACGACCGACGAGGCGGGGGACGCAGATGACAAGAAGGAGGTCGCGCCCCGGATCATCAAGACCGACAAGATGCGGCTTGACCATTATGAGAAACTGGAAAGGCATGAGTCCACGGCCATTCCGGTTGATGACCGCTTTGCATCGATGGAAGCGGAGGTCAACCTCGGCCTTTCAGACGAACAGACGATCGCCGAAGCCAAACGCTGCATGAGTTGTGGCTATTGCTTCGATTGCGAGAAATGCTGGATGTTCTGCCAAGACCAAGCCATCAGCAAGCCCATGGAGAAGGGGGTGCTCTACTCCTTCAAGCTCCAAAATTGCACGGGCTGCAAGAAGTGCGCGGAAGAATGTCCCTGCGGCTTCCTAGACATGATGTAACCCGATGAATATCCCTCGAATCCTGGTCGCCGGGCTCCGTGGGGGCAGCGGTAAGACGCTTGTCTCCCTGGGGATCGCGGCGGCCTGGAAGCGGGGGGGACGCCGGGTGGCTCCCTTCAAAAAAGGCCCTGACTTTATTGACGCCGCGTGGTTGACGCGCGCCGCGGAGAATCCCTGCCGAAATCTAGACTCCTTCTTCATGTCAGCCGAGGTGATCCTGCGTTCGTTTTCCGCCTCGTCGAGTCAGGCGGAAGTCGCTTTGATTGAGGGGAACCGGGGCCTTTTCGATGGCATGGATGCGCGGGGGGCTTACAGTACCGCCGAATTGGCCAAGTTGCTGAAGTGCCCTGTTATTCTGGTCGTCGATTGCACCAAGATGACCCGCACCGTGGCCGCGCTCGTCCTGGGTTGCCAACGGCTGGACCCGCAAGTTCCCATCGGTGGTGTGATTCTGAACCGTACCGCCGGGGCTCGCCACGAATCGGTGTTGCGCGAGTCCATTGAACAGGCGTGCAATCTCCCAGTCCTGGGGGCGATTCGGAAGATTCCGAAGCAGGGTTTTCCGGAACGGCACCTCGGTCTTGTCCCGCCTCAAGAGCATGACCATGTGGCCCCCGCGATTCAACAGGCCGCTGAGGTGGCGGAACAGTACCTGGATCTCGAAGCCATCTGGCGGCTGGCGACACAAGCGCCGCTCCTCGGACAAGATGCCTCGGCTCTCGACCAGGTTGAATCGGAGCGAGCCACCCACCGAACTAAAAGAAGTACTCCCAAGCCGCCGAGTGTGCGGGTCGGGGTATTTCAGGATGCGGCGTTCCAGTTCTACTATCCCGAGAATCTCGAAGCACTCACGCGAGAAGGTGCGAGGCTGATCGAGATTTCCCCATTGCATGACTACGAGTTGCCGGAAGTGGACGCCCTCTATATCGGCGGAGGTTTTCCCGAAACGTCCGCGCCGGCGTTGTCGGCAAACAGGCCATTTCTCGATTCCGTATGCCGGGCGATTGAGGCGGGGATGCCCGTTTACGCTGAGTGTGGCGGGGCGGTCTTCTTGGGCGAAAGCCTGCAGGTCGATCAGACACAATTCGCTATGGCGGGCGCGCTGCCTCTAAACTTCCTCCTCCGGCCCAAACCGCAAGGGCACGGCTACGTCAAACTTGAAACTGTGAATGAAAACCCCTTCTTTCCCATTGGAAAAACCCTGCGAGGGCATGAATTCCACTACACCGGTGTGGAGACCGTCAAGGAGGACCTGACCTTCGCGTTTCGCGTGCGCCGAGGGTATGGTTTCGACGGCACTCGGGACGGCTTGTGCTATCGGAACGTTCTCGCTTCGTATACGCACCTCCACGCGCTGGGGGCCGAGTGTTGGGCGCCGTCCCTGATTCGGGCGGCGCGTCGGTTTTGCTCGGGAGCCTGACGGGAAACGCTTCCGATCCTTCCGGCCTTGTTTGCCCGGCCTTCTGATCGAGATGCTGTCTGAGGGGCATTTGCACGTCCGCCAAACATGCGATACGTTCGGAGGGATCACGAGTAGTTTTTGAAAGCGCGTCGCGTCCGAACTTTGTGCCGGACGTTGGCTATCAATGATTTGCTTCGGCCGACAGGGCGTCGGCCGCTACAGGCAAGGTGAGTTTGCTCTATAGCGTTTCACGTTGATATGTGGCACCGGCGTCTCGCCGGTGGAAGCAAGGAGGCCGAGTGCCGTTGCCTCACCGGCGAGACGCCGGTGCCACACTCAATCGTTAACTGCTCTAAAGCAACATTCGATCTCCAGCAGGAACCCATGGATTGCGATCCATTGGTCTGCTAGTGCCACCCGTCCGACAGGAGTGTCGTGGGCTCCGGAAAAAGGAAAACCGTTCAAGAGTGAGCAGGTTCTTTGTGAACTGGGATCGGACATGAAACTGAGGACGAAACTGGTTTGGAAGCTAAGTGGTGTGGTCGTCGCGATCCTGACCATCGCGATCGCCCTGTGCGGATTCGCCGACAACCTCATTTGCACGCATTACTCCCTCCAGTCCGCTCGCGCTTTTCTGAGGTTCAATTCCGAATCGATCATCAACGGGATCAATCGATTGATGATGAGTCGGAACAATGAAGGTGTCGGAGAGTTAATCGTCGAGCTTTCTGGAAACAGCAAGGTTTACGGCGATATTCGCTTGACTTCTCACCCAACCGGTGAGGTGGTGGCTTCCAGATTCGGTGAAGTGGGAACCAAAGTGGAGAAGGGGGATCGGGCGTGTGTGATCTGTCACGGTCGAGACGATCTCCAGTCCTCCGACATTCGGATCGTGGATACCATCATCGATGACCCTGAAGGTGGTCGTCTACTCTCCGTTACGGCCCCGATATTCAACAAGCCGGGATGCCGGGATGCTGCCTGCCATGTTCACGAGTCTGCCCCCGCGGTCCTGGGTTTTCTGAATGCGGACTACTCCCTGAATCGAATGGATGCGAAGGAATCCAACCGCAGGCTGCTCATTCTGGGCACGGTGTTCGCCTCGCTGCTGTTGGGAATAATCGCCTTGTGGATCATGTTCAATCGACTGCTGGAGAAGCCGATTCGTCGTCTGATCACAGGCACGGAGCGGATTGCGGCCGGACAACTTGATTTCCGCTTTGAACGGAATCAACGAGACGAGATCGGTGATCTTGAAGAAGCGTTCAATTCGATGGCGGCTCGGGTACAGTCACACCGTCAGGAACTGCGTACCACTTTGGATTACCTTGGTGGGATCGTCGAAAACTCCGGCGACATCATCATCACCGCCACGCCAG
>CAZTAR010000242.1:0-7274 GCA_964611695.1 uncultured Planctomycetaceae bacterium
TCGGAAGTTCAAACGCAGGAGGAGACAAATTCATCCGGTGGTCGACGGTTGATCCTCTCATGGCACGACACGGCGTCGCGCCCCGCTCGTTTGCAGGCCGGGCTGTTAGAGATGTTGGCCGAAGACGCGAATGCCGTGATCAAGATCGCCTACAGAGCGCGAACCGTCCGCGACAACTTCGAGATATTAGAATTCATGCGAACGTGCCCCCGAGCCTTCATCGGAATATGCATGGGCGAGGAGGGGCTTCTCTCTCGCGTGCTGGCGAAGAAGTTCGGCGGATTCGCCACGTTCGCCACCGTGAGTCGCGAGCACAGTACCGCGCCAGGGCAACTCACGATCGCAGAGATGAAGCAGTGCTACCGCTGGGATGCCATCACCCCCAAGACTCGGGTCTACGGCGTCATCGGCGATCCGATTCGCCACTCACTAAGCCCTGCCGTCCACAACGCGGCCTTCGCCTCGATCGAACACGACGGCGTGTATGTCCCGCTTCGAGTCGACCCGAGCTACGAGTCATTCAAGGCATTCATGGTCGAGATGCAGGCGCGACCGTGGTTGGATTTCCGCGGCTTCAGCGTGACGATCCCACACAAGGAAAACGCCCATCGCTTCATCCACGAGACCGGCGGGAAGCTGGACGAATCCGCATCGAACCTCGGCGCTGTCAACACGATCGTGATCGACGACGATGGAGCGATGCACGGGCACAACACCGACGCGCCCGCCGCCTTGGAGGCAATCGGATCGAGCATTGTGGGGGGAGCGACAGCGCTCGCCGGACAATCTGTCGCTGTATTAGGAGCCGGCGGCGTGGCCCGGGCGATCGTCGGTGCCCTCGTTGGCATTGGTGCGGAGGTCACGGTGTACAACCGGACGGAATCGAGGGCCCGCAGTCTGGCTGAGTCCATGAGCTGCCGGCACCGGGCCTGGAAAGAACGCACCGAAATCGAGCCTCCCATGATGGTCGTCAATTGCACAAGCGTGGGGATGTGGCCGGACGTGGAAAGGTCGCCGATGCCTGAATCGGTCTTTAAGGCCGGAATGACGGTCGTAGATACCGTTTACATGCCTTTGCAGACGAAAATGTTGGGTGAGGCCGGCCATCGCGGATGCACGATTGTGGACGGTCTGACCCTTTTTGCCGGACAGGCCCAACGACAGTGCCGCTTGTGGACCGGCCAAGAGCTTACCGTCGCGTCGTTTCGCCAAGCGGCATTGCGAGTCCTCGAAAAGGGAGACCGCAACCAAAGTGATTGACCATTGCCCCTCCAGCCCTGATGATGCACAGTTCGCGATCTCGTGAGACACGGGAAGCTCGCCGTCGAACGAGACGCCCAGAATCGGGAAGGTATGATCACAGATTCCATAAAGCTGCTCTACACCTCAGACTTGCACGGCAGTGGCGGGCACTACGCCCGACTGGTAGCCGCCGTGGAATCGAATCGTCCGGACATCCTCGTCCTCGGGGGCGATATGCTGCCTGACGACTCCGCGTTGAATCCTAAGCAGATGGGGGTGGGTCAGCCGGCTTGGGTGCGTGGTGAGTTTCGCGAACACGTCCGGCGACTCCGGTCGGCCTGCGATGGCATGACCGTCCTGATCATCTTCGGCAACCACGACTGGATTAGCAGCACGACCGCGATGCGCGAACTAGCGGAAGAGGGGCTTCTATCGGTGTTGGATCTGAGCCCCCCGGGGGATGTGGGCGGCCTGCATTTCATCGGATACCCCTATACCCCGCCAACGCCGCATTACGTGAAAGACTTTGAACGGTTAGACCGGCCGGGTGACGTTCCGCCACTCTTGGGCGGGGCCCGCTGGGACATGCGATTCGGAAAGGCAATTCCACATGCGGCGGATGTCCTCTTCAGCAAAAAAAGGCCATCCATGACGGATGACTTGGCCGAGTTGAATCCTCCGAAGCAACCGTGGGTGTTCGTCGCGCACGCGCCGCCATATGGCAGCGGCCTGGATGCCTCGTTCAAAGGTGAACCTTGGGGATCGCATGCGGTCCTGGAGACCATCCGGAAACATCAACCTATGTTGTCCTTGCATGGACACGTTCACGAAGCCGCAACCGTTTCCGGTTCTCACAAACAACAGATCGGGAAAACCATCGCCGTGAATCCGGGCCAAACACGAGGCGCTTTAAACTTCGCCTTGATAGACATCGACGTCGCAGCCAGTCAGGTGGGGGACGTCCTACACGGACACCAATCGTGAATCTAATCCTTATCGGGTATCGGGGCAGTGGAAAGAGTACGATCGGACCGCTGGTGGCGAAACGCCTGAAGCAGCGTTTTGTTGATCTGGATGAGGTCATTGTCGAGCACACGGGCAAGACGATCAATCAGATTTTTTCCGAAGAAGGTGAAGAAGGGTTCCGCTCAAAGGAACAGGCGTCCTTACAGGAACTCCGCAAGCTCAAAAATTCTGTGATTTCCCTCGGCGGGGGCGCGGTGGTTACCCCCGAGAACAGAGTATTGGCCAGGCGCATGGGCAAGGTGGTATGGCTGCGGGCGCCGGCGGTTGTCTTGTGGTCCAGGATCAAGGCCGATGTGGCGAGCGCGGAAACGCGGCCCGCCCTGACACCCTCTGGCGGCCTGGCCGAGGTCGAGGCAATCCTCGCACAGCGAGAGCCGATCTATCAAAGCGCGGCCCACCAAACAGTCGACACCGTCTCGGCATCCGCGGAGGAAGTCGCCGAGAGCATTGAGCTGTGGTTCCGCGCGAATGATGCCGGGCGTGCCTGACGCGTCGGCGTGATCGGCACGATGAGCATGATCGGTCTTGTATGTTGCGGAGTGTGCTCGCTGATGACAACAAAGACAGACCGAATTGTACGGCCGGCAAGGGCTTCGGCCGCGGCGGGGTAGTTCGAATCTGCTCGAGCAGGTGACACATTGGGTCTTGCCGAGTTCTGGATCATTCCGGTTGCTGTCTTGGGCGCCATTGTCGGCAGCTTTCTCAACGTCGTGATCTATCGCCTGCCTCTCGGGCTTTCCACCACACACCCGCGATGGTCATTTTGCCCGCACTGCCAGGAACGCATCCGGCCTCATCACAACATTCCGATTTTGAGCTGGCTCCTTCTTCGAGCGAGATGTAGCCGTTGCCACGCCCCGATTGCGGATACCTACCCCATTGTCGAATGTCTGACGATGCTCCTGTTCATCGCGGTGTGGGATGCGCTGTTCATCGCACGCGTTGTGCCAGGCTTGGGTGATCTGTTCCTCGGATGGCCGATGGGCGTGGCCTTTATCGTGCTATTTGCCGCCTTGCTGGCCGGCTCGGTGATGGACATCGAAACCTACACGATCGACATTCGCATTTGCCTGCTGGCAACCTGCGTGGGCGTCGCGTGCCACGCGGTGTGGGGGCTGCCGTGGCAAGATCCGCGTCTCGTTCTCGTCTCTCCAACGTCTGGTATGAATGCCGCGACGAAGGCGGCCGTGCTGCCGCCGATGCTCTCTCTCATCGCCGTCGCCATGGGCGTCACTTGGCTGCTGACGTGTCTCTTCGTCGCGTGTGTAGGACGACCGCGAACGAGTACGGATTCACAAGATGAAGATGGGCCTACCGAGGGTGATCCTCTCACAGAGAATGACGCTCCCGACAGCAGGAATCTGTGTACGCCTGAGAAGGGTGCGATCCAGGAATCCGTTGCCATCGCGCATCGCTTCCAACCGTTCCCGGTGCTTGCGTTGTTCGCGTCAAGCCTGGCTGTCTTGGCTTGGCAGTTGTATGGACAGGATAGGGGCTTCTCGAATCGAGTCGACCCTGGACTGCAACGGGGCGTCGTTGTCTGTTTCCTGTTCATGCTCTCCCTGATTCTCGCATCCATGGTCTCACGACAAGCGGATGACACGATTGTCGGCGAGATCGAGGCCGAAAGACCTCAGGCCAGATCGATCGCGCTTCGCGAGTTCGCCTGGTTTCTGCCGGCGATCCTCGTTGGATCGACGCTAGTGTTCACGACCAGACATTTTGACTGGCTGGGCATCAGTTGGCGGCAGGTCTTCGAAGATCATTGCTCGAATTCAGTCTGGGCGGGCCATGCCGCCAGCGCCCTGCATGCCACTGCCTGTGCCGTTCTCGCCGCTGGGGTGGGCTGGTCGGTGCGGATCCTCGGCACGCTGGCCTTTGACAAGGAAGCCTTCGGCACCGGCGACATCTACATCATGGCCGCGATCGCCGCGGTCGGTGGTTTTTGGCTGCTGTTTTTCGCGTTTTTTCTCGCCGCACTCTCGGCCTTGGTCGGCGTGCTGGCGACGGTTTTTCACAAGAGTTGTCGGGCGATTCCGTTTGGGCCCTGGCTGTCTCTTGGGGCGTTCATGGCAATGTGGTTCCAGAACGGCCTGCTGGATTGGTTCAGGCCGGCCGGGCTCATGCTCTGGTCGCTCATCAGCGGTCGCCCTGACTACCTTCTCGGAGGCTGACGCATGGCTGGGAAAATAAAGCAGGTTGTTGTGTACGCCAGAGTTACGGTCGTGTGCGTGATCCTGGCTCTGGTTGTGGTCGTGGTCTTCAAGAACTGGAAATTCGAAACGCACTTCTGGCCTGGCGCTGTCACGGCAAAAGTGAAGACACTGTGGTTCATGATCGCCACGAGCGCATTCTCCATCGCGGTTTTCTGGACTCTCTCCAAGATGCGCCGCGTCTTTCGTGATCTCGGCCAACTTCGAGCGGAACGGGCAGAGCGGCAGAAGGCCGAGGAACAGCAAAAACGTCAAGACCACCTCGACCAGCAGGAACGCCGGATTGACGAGAAAATCAAGACGGCGCTGGATGACGGACATTCCACAGAATCGTAGACCACAACAATTCACAGGGCTTTCCACCTGTTGTAGCCGCTGCCCTTAAGCTGCAAGATATGGTGTATTCCTGGGAGAATTCGTTGACGAGGGCCTCGGAATGTGGTATATATTTCCGGACGTAGGAACAAACGGCCAGCTCCGCTGCGCCCATGTTTGGGGTGGTGGTGTGGCGATCAGCATTCGGAGGAATGAACCATGACGAAGACAACACGCACCACAACGATCTTGCCCCTGGCAGCCCTGATGCTCGCCGTCACCATCGCCGGCTGTGGTCCGAGCAAAGAGGAACTCAAGATCCAGGAACTCACGGCGGAGAACGAGCAACTGCGCAACGAACTCGACGACCGTGACCGACAGTTGAATGACACGCTGGTTCGCCAGAACGACGCGAACGGCACAATCGACGAGTTGAACCAGGAAATCGCCAGGATGCGAACCGAGGCGAGCCAGGTTCAGACTTCGGGCGACTGGCAACACTTCGATAACTTCGACATGATTTCCGTGCCCGGCGAGGTGCTCTTCGCTTCCGGCAAGGCAACACTCTCCAGTAGTGGGCGCTCCACAATCTCGCGATTGGCGGCGGACATTCGTTCACGATACGCGGACCGCGACATCTACGTTTTTGGTCACACCGATGCCCAGCCGATCCGCAAGAGCAAGTGGAAAGACAACTGGGAGTTGGGCGCTCAGCGGGCGTTAACGGTTGTTCGCACTTTGGGAGAAATGGGAATCTCGAAGAACCACCTCGTCCAAGCAAACTGCGGTGAGTATCGCCCCGCATCGATCTCGGGCAAGGCGGACCAACCCCAAAACCGGCGAGTGGAGTTCTACGCGGTCCGCAGGAGTGCGGGGATCAGCGACAACGTCTCAGCCCGAGGCTCCAGCATCGACTAGCGTCGAAAAACCCTCCGCAGCCATCCGATCCCGTGCGAAGGGAGTGTGCGCTACGCATTCAAAGATGAAGCTGAGAAGCCCCAATCCCCCCACTCGAGGCTAGGTGTGTTGGTATGATCGCAATCGTCGAGTGTGAATCAGGCAACTCAGAGCAGATCAGGGATATCCTCACGGATATTGGCGCGGATGCCCGGATCGTCAACAGCGGTGAAGCCATCGGGCGTGCCTCGAAGATCATCTTGCCCGCCACCCCATCGTTTCGCGACACGATCCGGAATATCCGAGACAGGGGCTTTGTCTCGCCGCTATTGCGCGCGATCAATGAAGGGCGACCTGTCCTGGGAATCTCACGCGGGATGCACCTGCTGATGGACGTGAGCTACGAAGAGGGCCAACACACCGGCCTCGGCGCGATTCATGGCAAGGCCACACATTTTGAGTTTGGTGACCACCCCGCGGCGAAACACTTTGTGGTCCCCCACCAGGGCTGGAATCAGGTCAATTGGTCGAATGGCTGCCCCCTGTTAACCGGTATAAGCTCCGGCGAATATTTCTATTTCGACCACATGAACCACGCTGAACCGCTCGATCGCGAGGTCATCACCGCGGAGTGCAACCACGGTATCGATTTTGCGGCGGTTCTGTGGAATCGGAACGTCTTCGGCACCCAATTCCTACCGGAACAGTCTGACGATGCCGGACGAAAATTCCTGCTGAATTTCCTTGGAACCTGAATCGGTTTCATTCGACCGTATGGAATCGAGGGGGATCTGCGCGGGGGCGCATCGCCCAATACCACCTTACCCATCTTCGGGCGCGTCTTTCTGGGGATGGCACTGGGGGCACGGTTTCCGGCCATCCTCGATCGCCTCTTCGTAACTCTTGAAAGTCACGAGGTTTTTCGCGTGGATGCCGCGACCACATCGGCCGTCCTTCGAGTGGAAGACGCGACCATTCTTCGTCCCGACAAACTCGAACGCCGCAGGATCAAATAGGTTTGGGTAATTCGTCCAAGGTCCCGTGGCATCCTCCGGACTCATGGATTCAGATGACGGCAGGGCATTGGTCGCACCGCTCGTGTCCGGCGCGTTGTCACTCCGTTCCTCTGCTGCGTCTTCAGAAGAAGAAGCCCCCTCATCAATCTTGGGTTCGACCTGTTGATACCGACCAGCGCCGGAAGGACGATCCTATCTGCTGCTGACAGGACCGCGATACTCCCTTTCACGTTCGCTGAGATCGGAGAAGTAGTACAACACCATCAAGGCTGAAATGATTGCGCCGAACAGGGTGGCGCCCACCGCGATTGAGGCATATTTCTTTCGCTGCCGTAAGATGCGATCCGGATCCTCATCGGCACAGGCCTGTAATTCTTCGGCCATCAGGTCGGCGGTTAAAAACCGGTCCTTTTGTTCGACGGCCAAGCAGCGTCGCACCATGGCCTCAGCCCGGGGCGTGAGCCCTTTGATATCTCTCAAGTCCAGATCTGGCGGATTCTGATGCATGGCGATGAGTTCCGACCGAGATTTGGAGTGCAGCCAGGGGTGACTGGTGAGTGCGTAG
>CAZTAR010000243.1:0-7268 GCA_964611695.1 uncultured Planctomycetaceae bacterium
GTTCGGGGTGTTTCACTTCAGGCCGGCGGCCGGCGCGGTAGCGGCGCGGATACGACCTACATCCTCGAAAGGGAAGGGGCGGTCGTGTTCGCGGGCGGGGGCGAGTTCGAACGCGAGCGTATCGAGACTATCCTGACTTCTCACGATTATCCATTCACACACGCACAGGGCGTGCCGGGGACGCGGATCGAATTCGACAAGGCGATGATCTCCATCGTGCTAAACGTCGGCGGCATGATTCACACCGTCGAGCCGGACGGAGAACTCTCCGACCTTCGCATGGGAGACCTTTGCAAGGATTCCAAGAAGGCGGATTTTGTTCGCGAGATCACACACGCCGTTTTTCAGGTCGGCCGTGCGATTGGTGCTTACCCCCCCGATGTGCTGTACACGGACATCTGGCCCAAGCACCTGGCGACGATCCTGGCCCATGCCGGGCACGTGACCAGTTCGCTCAAGGGCTTCCGCGACGCATTGGACCGGGGCCTCAAGAGCGTGAGGTTGTTTTCCAACGAGGAGTGGATCCTCACGCCTTTGGCACGGTATGCGGACAAGGTCGGGCTGAAAGAAGAGGAAGCACTCTTCAATTCGCTGAAACACCGGGTGCAGGAATCGATGGCCAGAGCGATCCGCCGCCACGACCAATTGGCCGGCGGGAATTCGAGGATGAGAAAAATGAGACTTGCCGCTCAACGCACCTTCGATATCGAACTTTACGAAGCCAGTGCCGACGACATGTTGCTCATCGGCACCATGCTGGACGGCTCCCATCTGGTCCGGCTCGAACTCACCATTCACTTGCCGGACGAACAGATCACGCGCAGCAAGCTGGATATCATCCGCTCTCCGTTCCCAGTGTGTCATGAGGTCGAGACGGTCGCGGATCGTCTCGTCGGACTGCGAATTGAACGCGGCGTGCTGAACGAGATTGCGCACCGTGTCGGGGGGGCACAAGGGATGTTCACATGTCAAGGAACTTGCCGTGGGGCTGGTCTATTTCGCCGCTTCGAGTTTGATCGAACGTCAGCTCGGCGTCGATCCTTCAGATGCCGGCTATGAGAAGAAGACGCCGGAAGAGCGGTTCAAACTGACCAAAGAATTACTGAGCGATTCGTGCCTTGCCTATTCTCAGACGACCGCATGGGGTTTGGATAAACAAATAGGCATCCGCAAGGTCGGCGACGAACACACGAACGCTCTTCCTTTGGGAGATTTCGAACCCACTTTCAGTTTGTTGTTGAGGGACCGCGCGGAACGGTGGGGAGACAAAGTCTATAACCGTTACCGGCAGGGAACCCGCGATTTTTCAATCACATGGAAGGAATTCGCCGGGCAGGTCTTTCAGATCGCGCGGAACCTACTGGCGCAGGGAGTCCGTCGAGGCGATCGAATCGGGATGATTTCGGAGAATCGCGTCGAGATGTACCTCTGCGAACTGGCCGTCATGTCGATCGGTGCGGTGACGGTTCCGGTCTTCGCGGGCGCGTTACCGAAGCAGGCGACCTACGTGCTGGATAGCGCCAAGCCTCGGTTTGTCGTCGTATCGAACCAAGCGCAACTCGACAAGATCGATCCCGCCAAGCATGCCTGGATCGAGAAGTACTATTGCATGGATTTTGACGATGGCTGCCAAAAGTGGGGGGCACTCGCTTTCGCCGAACTGACAGCCAAGGGCGGCGTTTCCGATGAAGCACTCGATGCGCGACTCGAAGCCGTCGGTTCTGACGATCTGTGCATTATCATGTTCACCTCGGGGACCACGGGATCGCCGAAAGGCGTGCTCTTGTCACATCAACATCTCATCTCCCAGCAGAAAGCCATGTCGCTGATGTGGGATGTGAACGAAAACGACGTCTACATGAATTACCTGCCCTGGCACCACAGCTTCGGCGGATTGTTCGAGCGGTTCATGACGCTCTACAACGGATGCGAACTCTGCCTCGATGATTCGCGCGGCAAGGACATCGATCGCCTGATCGCGAATTGGAAAGTGTTCAATCCGACACTCTTCTTCAGTGTACCGAGGCTCCACGATTTGCTCATCGCCAGGTGCCGTCAGAGCCGCGAGACCGCGGATTCCATCCTGGGCGGGCGACTTCGATTCGTCCTTAATGCCGCCGCGGCCCTGCCGGCCAGTGTCGAGGCGGCCTATCGCGAGCGCGGCGTGTTCGTGCTGGAAGCCTGGGGGTTGACCGAAACCTCGCCGTGCGTCACGGCGACGACGAAGGATGCACCCTGGCGGAGCGGCTGCGTAGGTTTCCCAATACCAGGCCTGAGTCTTCGCATCGACAGCGAGCAGCAGGAGATTCTCGTCAAGGGGCCCAACGTCATGCTCGGATATCTCGACGCCGAGGAGGACACGGCGCACGTCATCACGGACGACGGTTGGTTCCGCACGGGTGATCTTGGCGAATTCACAAAGGACGGGCTGCGGCTCCTGGGCCGCATCGACGGCACCATCAAACTCACGACCGGCGAAAAAGTGCATCCGATGCGCGTTGAGACGGTTCTGGTCAATGAGTCGCCGTATGTCGGCCAAGCGGTGGTTCTGGGGAGCGGCAAGGACTTCGTCGGCGTATTGATCTACCCTGATTTCGACCGGCTCGGCGCCTGGGCCGCCAAGCGAAACATTCCAGCGGGCGACCTGCTCACCGATTCGAGAGTCAAGAAACTGTACGCGACGGAGCTTGAGCGCATTAATCCGTCGATCGAGATCAAGTACGAGCGCATCCGCCGGGCGGTGCTGGCCGATCGCGAACCCTCGCTGGAAAACGGAGAGCTGACGCCTTCCGGCAAGCTGGTGCGAAAAGCGGTGCTCGGGCATTTCAAGAGCAAGATCGAGGCGTTGTTCGCACCCGAACCCGATGCGGATGTTGTCGTGCTCGAACAAGAGTCGCGAAGAAAGGTGGCAAGTGAAATCTAAAGAGTACCCACGCGCAGTCATTGCCGCGGCGGCCCGAACACCGGTCGGGCTGAAGTGCGGGGCGTTGAGCGAATTCTCGCCGGAGGACCTGGGAGTCCTCGCCGCTGAAGAGGTGATTCGCCGCAGTGGCGTCGCGCGCGAGAAGATTGATGCGTGCGTCGGAGCGAACGTGTATCAGTACACGGCTCCCGGCGCTCAGGACATCTACTTCCCTCGCAATGTGAGCCTGCGGTGCGATCTGGATGTGAAGACGCCGGGTCTTCTGGTCCAACGCATTTGTGGTTCCGGCTTTCAGACTGCGATCAATGCCTTTCAGCAGATCGCCCTGCCCGATGCGATCGACGACGCGAAGATCGTGCTTTGCGTTGCCGCGGAGACCATGTCGCGCGTACCGCGGATCGACCGATCTCCGCGCATCTCGGCGGCCGACTTCTGGGCATTCGCCGATGGCGGCAAGATTGAGGACATGATGCTCGCGGGTTTGAACCATGATCTGGCCGACACGGCGATGATGATCACCGCTGATGAGTACGGAAACCAGATGGGTGTCACACGGCGGGAGTGTGACGAGTTTGCCGCCTTGTCTCACGAACGCGCCTTGGCGGCCGCAAGGGCGAGCCACTTCAACGGTGGTGACGCGCTCCGCGGAATGTTTGCCCTTGATGCAGTCGATCTTCGGGGTCGTCCCGTTCACCTGGCCCATGACGAGTGTGTCCGCGAGACATCGGCCGAAGTGCTTGCCAAACTTCCCGGCTTCACGCCCAAGGGGCTCGTTTCGCCCGGCAATGCGAGCGAGATTGCGGACGGAGGTGCGGCGATGATCGTGGCGGATCGTGCCGAAGCCGAGAAACTGGGATTGCCCACGCGTTATGAAATCATCAGCTATGGCGTCGTCGGCGTCGAGCCGCGCGTGATGGGGCGCGGCCCCGTGCCGGCGATTCAGCAGGCACTCGACAAGGCCGGACTCGAACAAAAGGCGATCGGTCTCTTTGAGATCAACGAGGCGTTTGCCGCGCAGTATCTCGGCGTCGAAAAGGAACTGAAACTGGATCGTGAGATTACAAACGTGAACGGCGGCGCTGTTGCCATTGGTCATCCACTGGCGGCGACCGGCGGGCGTCTCATGGCAGATTTGATGTACGAAATGCAGCGGCGCGACGTGCGTTACGGGTGTGCGTCGGCCTGCATCGGCGGCGGCCAAGGCGCGGCGATCATCATCGCCGATTCGGAGAAAGAATGAGGGAGCGATCAGCCATTAGCTGTGAGTTGTTAGCCGTTAGCTCTTCGCTATTAGCAAGACGTCGCCGCAGTAAGAGAAGCCAACAGCCAACAGCCAAGAGCTAATAGCTGAGTTCTGACAACTGAGGACTACTCCATGAAATACGCGTTTTCATTTGGTGACCGGACGATTGAACAGGCGGTCAGGCGGATCAACGAAATCCGCCGTGTGGCCGTTATCGGCGCCGGCACCATGGGCCAGGGAATTGCCATCGATCTTCTCAGCAAGACCGACTATGAAGTGCTTCTTTTGGACGTGCAGTCGGAGGCACTTGAGCGGGCCGAGGCAAGGCTTGCGGGCGTTTGGCGCCAGCGTGTCAAGGCCGGACAGTTGCGAGAAGAGGACGCCGAGCAATGGATGGCTCGGGTGACCTATACGCAGGATTACGCGGATATCCGGCACGCCGATATTGTGTGGGAGGTCGCCACGGAGCAGGCCGACATCAAAGCCAAGATATTCCAGACGATCGAGAAGACAGTCAAGCCCGACCGAATTGCCGCCGTTTTCTCCAACACCTCCTCACACACGACCGCCGAGTTGGCGGTTCTTTTCAAGAAGGAGGCCTTTCGCAGCAAGTTCCTGACCGTACATGGGTACTTTCCGTTCGAGGCCAATCGTCTCATTGACGTGATGAAGGGTAAGTATGCCTCGAACGAGACATTCGCTCTGGGTGTCACCTTTGCCGACCAGATCCTTGAAAAGACTGTCATTGCTTTGCCGATCGACCATCACGGTTACCTGACCGATCCGATCTTCCAAGGCATGGCGGCGATCATCTCATGGGATGTCAAGACGGCCCGGGATATCGTCGAACTCGGTGGGCTGTGGGATCTGTTCACGGCCAATCCGTTCACGGTTCTGGATCAGACAGGACACATGCCCTACACCGAGTCCTCCCGACATATGGGGCAGGCCCTTCCCGAGACAGACCGGCTGCGAAAACTGTACGACCGCGATGGCAAGCACTATCCGGACTGGATCGCCAAGCTGGAAAAGAGCGGACACATCGGTGTCAACTCGCAGCATCGCAAGGGTTTCTTCGCGTGGAGTGAGGACCGGCGGTCGAGGCCCGAAGGAGTGATCGATCCGTCCAACGGGAAATACGTGCCGATATGCACAACCCGGCGTGCGGAGTTTTGGTCGTTTCACGAGGCGGCCGCGCGCGACCAGCGAGCAGGCAAGATCAAGAGCGCCGAGTCGCTCCAGCACGTAGCCTGTGCCGAAGACGCGGGCGGTCGGGCTTTCCGGCGATACGCGCTGCCCATTCTTCTCTATGCGCTTGACATGATCCAGGACGGCTTCGCGACGCCGGGGCAAGTCAACATCTCGACTCGGGCGGGGCTTCGATACAAAGTCGGCATCATCGAGATCGTTGACGCGTTCATTGACCGATTGACAATCGACGGCCTCCTCGATCTGGCCCGTCGCGCACAGGGCGAGAATGCGGACGATCCCATCTTTGTCGAGATGCTCGACGTTGACGGCGAGACCGGTCCGCGAAAGGGCCGACCTTCTTTCCTGCACGAAATGAAGAAGTGGAATCTCAGCCGCCTTCTCGGGTATGGCAAGTTTTTTGGAACGCCAGTGGCCGAACTCGACTTGGAGACCGGCGAGTATCGGGGCAGCTACCTTGATCTGAAGTTCATCGAGCCTTCTCCCAGGGCCCGCACCTGCGCGATTGTGTTCAACAGTCCGATGCGCGGCAATGTCTGGAACCGTGCCTCGTTGGATCAACTCGCCCATGCGTTTGGGCGCGTGCTCGACCTTCACCGCAGCGGCCATTGCGGCGCGGTTTTCTTTTCCGCCGCCGGAACCGGGATGCGGATGCTCGGCGCGGACGCCCGCGAGTTCAACCGTGGCTGGTTTGAACGGGAGAAGGGATACGTCCCGCTGACGGAATCACAGGCTGCCGCGTTCACGCGCCATGGCATGACGTTGTTCCGGCTGATCCAGAAGAGCCCCGTGGCAACTGTCGGCGCGTTTGGCGAGAAGTGGGGCGGCGGGGCGGAGTTCACGTACTTCCTCGATCTTCGTTACGACGTGCGGGCGGAAGGCTTCATGTTCGACACGCTGGAGCGTAAGACCGTGTGGCAGCCTAAGAATACATACAACCAGCCTGAATTGGACTACGCCATACTCGGCGGTTTCGGCGCTGCCGGTGAAATGAAACGGCTGGGCTTCGGCGATTCCGCCGTCATCGAACTCTTCGACCAGGGCATGACCGCGGACCGGGCCTATCAAATCGGCCTGTGCAACGGTGTCTTCGATGACGAGTTGGAATGCCTGCGTCGCGGCTACGAGCGGGCGCGCCTCATGGCGAAGGACGCGCCGTATTCGCGTGCCCTCTTCAAGCTGCAACTCGCACGGGATATCGATGACGAAGCGCTCGCCCGGGAGACCGGCGAGATCTTCAATCCGAAGAAGAATCCCTTTATCAGCACGGGGCTTCTCGCGCTGCTCGATCGCGGCGCCCGCGCGCCCAAAATGGATTACACATGCCGGGACATCGCACTTCCCGGTTGGGAGTACCCGAAAGAAGACGACGAAGTAGCCGGCTCCGCCGAGCGTTCCGAGGGGAGAAGCGACGAATGAGCGGATCATGTCCATCCTGCGGCGGCCCGGGTCGAAGCCCGGGACCGACCGAACATATGACCGGTAAGGGAGACGGCGTTATGGCAGATCAGGCCACACTTGACCAAGAGACATTCAAGGTGTTCCGCGATTGGCGGATGAACCGCGCGCAGTATGCCAAAGAATGGAAACAACGAACGGGACGTAAAATCATCGGCTACTTCTGCACCTATGCGCCGGAGGAACTTATTTACGCCGCCGGCATCTTGCCGGTCCGCATCCTTGGGAGCCATGAAGTGCAGGACGTGACAGAACCGCACATCTTCGCGATGTTCTGCCCGTTCTGCCGGGATTGCCTGGCGCAAGGGCTCAAAGGTAAGTTCAAATACCTGGACGGCATCACAATCGCCCAATCCTGTCTGCACGTCCGGCAGGCCTTTACCAGTTGGCAGAAGCACATCCCGACGGAGTACAGCTACTACCTGCCCATGCCGC
>CAZTAR010000244.1:0-7246 GCA_964611695.1 uncultured Planctomycetaceae bacterium
AGTTTTCCATTGAGGTGGCAACGTTCCGCAAGGACATCGACTATCAAGACGGGCGGCACCCTTCGAAGGTCTGTTTCACCGATGCCAAAGAAGACGCCAAACGGCGGGACTTCACCATCAACGGCATGTTCCACGACCCGATAGGACGGCGTACGATTGACTATGTCAACGGCGGCAAAGACCTGGAGAACGGCATCATTCGAGCTATCGGCGAACCGAAACAACGTTTCGCCGAGGACTACCTCCGGCTTCTGAGGGCCATCCGGTTTGCAGCCCGGCTTGGTTTTACGATCCACCGTACCACATGGTCCGCGATGCGTGCGGAGGCGGCGTCGATTCGAGAGATCAGCCCGGAGCGTATTCGCGACGAATTGGAGCGAATGCTCACGGATCGGACGAGGATCGCGGCCTTCGATCTCCTCCGTTCGAGCGGGTTGCTCGAACATCTGTACGCCGGAGCGGGCGAGTTGCCTCCATTCGCCACGCGAGTCGAAAAACTCCTCGCCGCGTTGCCGCGTAAAGCTGGCTTTGAGCTAGCCCTGGCGGCCCTCCTGCACAAACTTGCGATATATCGCGTCGGTAAGGCGTGTGACGCTCTGCGGTGCAGCAATCGAACGAGGCGTATGGCGCGGTGGCTCGTCGCGAACCAGGATGCGATGATACGCCCTGACGATCTCACGTTGGCCGACCTGAAACGCCTGATGGTCAATCCGGCCTTCGACGACCTGCTCTGGCTCCTCGCAGCCAAGCTGAAAGCCGCAGGGCTTCCTTCAACGCCACATCGTCAAATCCTAACCCGGGTCGCCGCAATCCTGCCTGAGGAGATCGCCCCCCCACCGCTGTTCGACGGGAATGATCTTGCCACGCTCGGCGTGCCTGCCGGCCCCATCTACAAGACGATTCTCGACAGGGTGTATTACGCCCAACAAAACGGCGACATTTCGACTCGTTCGGCGGCCTCCACCCTCGCAAAACGTCTCATCGAGGAGCAGAGCCGATAATCTTGCCCTGGCTTTGGGCCGCAGGTTTCGGATTTGCCCTTGAACTGGGCCAGGATTACTGTAGCATGCGAGGTTCGGTTTTTCCCTAGGAGTATTAGCGATGGCAGTGGATATCCAACCCGGTAGTACGGTCAAAGTCAAAGTCACCAAAACGCCCACCAATGAAGCGGCGGCCAAGACACTCTCTCGCATTTTCGCCAGGGCGGAGGGAGGACTCAAGGCTCGCAAGAACCGCAAGGAACTCATCCACTCCGCGATCGTCATGGCCCGTCGCGGTGGCCGCCCCTGGGCAGTGCGACCCAAAGCGCCTCGCCTCTTTCAGCCTACGAAAGGCGCGGACTGCACACTTTTCACGACCTGCGGCCTTATCGGCGACCTGAACAGCGTCGAACGTTTCATCGAGATCGAGCCAGCAGGCTAACGCGTTGTCAAACGTACTCTCGCGGGTGTGACACTGTTCTTGAACCGTGCTAAGATCCTGTGTCTTGGCCAACACTGATCAAGGGCAGCGATACGCAAATCCTTTGTGTCTCAAACTGCGATCAGCCCTCGCCGATCGGCTTCAATCATGGATGGTACCCACCCGCCCAAAACCTTTGATGGAACAGGGTTGATTGCGCTGGACCCTTGGCTTGAGCCGTTCGCACACGCACTCCGGAATCGATACTGCCATTACGAAAGCACCCTCCGCCACATCCTCGAAACCGAGGATTCACTCGAAGCCTTTTCCAGCGGGCACCATTACTTCGGATTCAATCGCGGCCGCTGCGACGGCAAGACCGGCGTCTGGTACCGTGAATGGGCCCCCGCCGCGGATGCACTTTTTCTCACCGGCGATTTCAACGATTGGGATCGTGACAACGTTCCGCTGAAGCGGAATGACTTCGGCGTCTGGTCGGTCTTTCTGCCGGATGATGAGTACGCCACTCGTTTCACCCACAGCAGCCGCCTCAAAGTCCACGTCCACAGCAGCCTCGGACAACACGACCATCTTCCCGCCTACATCCGCCGCACGGTCTCTGACTCCCGCTCACACGATTTTTGTGGGCAGTATTGGAATCCTGCGGAGCCGTATGCCTGGAAGAACCCGCCTCCGGAAGGTCGTCAGAGCCTCCGCATCTATGAGGCCCACATTGGGATGGCCCTGGAGGAACACCGAATCGGCACCTTCAGTGAGTTTACACAACGCGTCCTCCCGCACATTGAATACGCAGGCTATAACGCACTCCAGCTCATGGCGATCCAGGAGCATCCCTACTACGGCTCATTTGGGTACCAGGTCAGCAACTTCTTCGCGCCCTCCTCCAGGTTTGGCACCCCCGAAGAACTGAAGGCCCTGATCGATGCCGCCCACGGCAGAGGCATCCGCGTCTTCCTCGACCTCGTCCACAGCCATGCGGTCAAGAACATCCACGAGGGCCTCGCCTTCTTGGATGGTTCCAGCCACCAGTATTTCCACGATGGCCCGCGTGGACAGCATCCCGCCTGGGATTCCTTCCTCTTCGACTATGCCAAACACGAGGTCATGCGATTCCTGCTTAGCAACATCCGCTACTGGCTAGAGGAGTTCCGTTTTGACGGTTTCCGCTTCGACGGCGTAACGAGCATGATCTACCTCGATCACGGCCTGGAACGCGCGTTCACGGGATATGATCACTACTTCCCGCCGCACGTTGACGAAGATGCGGTCACCTATCTCATGTTGGCCAATCATGTGGCCCACGATGTGAACCCCGCCGCCGTCACGATCTCGGAAGACGTCTCCGGCATGGTCGGCATGGCCCGACCCATCAGCGAAGGTGGGCTCGGTTTCGATTACCGGCTCGCCATGGGCATTCCGGACTACTGGATCAGGCTGCTCAAGGAACAAAAAGACGAAGCGTGGAACCTCGGTCAGCTCTATCACACGCTGACCAACCGACGCCACGGAGAGAACCACATCGCTTATGCCGAGTCGCACGATCAGGCCCTCGTCGGTGACAAGACGATCGCTTTTCGGCTCATGGATGCCGACATGTACCACCACATGATCAAGGGCACCCCGAACATGATCGTCAGTCGCGGCATGGCCCTGCACAAGATGATTCGCCTGATCACCTTCGCCCTCGGCGGTGAAGGCTATCTCAACTTCATGGGCAACGAGTTCGGCCACCCCGAGTGGATCGACTTTCCCAGAGAGGGCAACAACTTCTCCTATCAGCACGCAAGGAGGCAATGGTCGCTCATCAACGACCCACTCCTGCGATACCATGACCTTGCTGAATTCGATCGGGCCATGCAACAACTCGACATCGAATACGATCTCCTCGCCTCGACGGACCACGCTTGTATCCAGGTCCACGAGGACAACCGGCTCATGGCTTTCTCTCGTGGCAAGCTCGTCTTCATCTTCAACTGGCATCCGTCCACTTCATTCACCGACCACCGATTCGGCGTGCCGCAGGCCTGCGACTATCGCCTCGTCTTCGATTCCGACCAACTCTGGTTCGACGGACACGCCAACCTCCAAATCGGCGAAACCTACCCATGGCAAAACGTGCCCGCCGATGAAAGAGCACAGAGCATCCAAATCTACCTGCCGGCCAGGACCGCCGTCGTGCTCGCCCCGGCGTAGTCGCCTTCCATCGTCTCCGCTACACTACTCTATCAGGCTTGCCGCTTCGCAGATCGCAGTAGCCGTCGGCAGCGACGGTATGGATATGGTTGTGCGTATGAGTAAGCTGGACGGGTGGTACGGGCGTCCCGCCCGTAGCCGCACGGGCAAGATGCCCGTACCACCCATATGGAATCTGCACCTTATTGATGCGCGGACTCTAGAGCGGGTTTAGTCCAAGCGTATCGTCAGATCACCGTGTCGGACGCTTCAAACCACTTGGTTACCACAGCCGACAGGGGCGTCGGCCGCTACAAGTGGGCTGAAGATGCTCTAACGTGAGGCAACTCAACATGAGACGCACCATCCTTACCCTCTGCTTCCTTCTACCTCTCGCCTGCGAAGTGGACGACGGCCTTCGTTTGCCTTCGAGCGAGAGCCCCCCCGCCGACCTCGCCGATTACGAACTCCTTTGCCGCATCGCTCACATCAGCGACACGCACTTGGTTGACGAAGAATCCCCTGCAAGATTCGCCGGCGCCGGCGATATCACGTCAAGTGCGTGGCGACCCTATGAGGCCTATTCAACGCAACTGCTCGATGGTATCCTCCGCGCGATCAATCGTATCCACGCCTCTGGCCGGACCATCGATTTCGTCGTCCACACCGGCGACGCCTGCGACAACAGCCAGTCCAACGAACTCGCCTGGCTGCTCGACCTGTTCGACGGCCGCGAGATTAATCCCTTGACCGGCCTCGACGACCGACAGCAAGAGACTCGCCCCGATCCACTCATGGACCCACACGCCACGTTTCAGGCGCAGGGCCTCTACCGGACGGCCGTCCACGGAGATGCAGCCTCTGTCCCCTGGTACACCGTCTTCGGCAACCACGACCGTTTCGCGATTGGCGTCTTCCCGATTATTCAGGATGTCTTCGGCAGACGAACCGCCCCACTGCCCTTCTCAGAAAGACCTGGCATCTTCTTGCCGAATTACTTCGACCCCCTCGCCGGCTTCTCCCACGGCATCGTCACGCCGGCCAACCCTGGCCCCCCGCCGCTTCTCGATCTCCCCGCGTTCGTGTTGCCCAATTCGCAACGGGGTTACTTCAACAAGAGCGATTTCATCGCAGCCATGTTTACCACCACGACCACGCCCCTCGGACACGGCTTCGTCGATCCGGAAGTTGACCACACGTGGTATAGCATTTCGCCGGCGCCCGGCTTGCGGCTCATCGGCCTCGATACTTGTGAGCCCGCGCACATGATCGAGGGATTCCCCTATCAGGACGGTTCGATACTCGGCCCGCAAGTTGATTACCTTCGCGCCGAACTCGACGCGGCGACGCAACGCGGGGAAGTTGTCATCATCACGTCACACCACCCCAGTGCATCGCTCTGGGATGGTTATGGCTCCGTCCTCATTGGCTCCACATTCCGCGAGCTGCTCAACGAGTATCCCAATGTTGTCCTCCACCTGGCAGGCCACACACATCGCAATCGCGTCAGCGACCGTCTCGGCTACCTCGAGATCGAAACCTGTTCCACGCTCGATCTCCCACAAGAGGGACGGCTCGTGGAAATCTGGCGGAACCTCACGGATGGAACAGTCGCGATCACCTACGACATGTTCTCACACCTTGACGATGATCTCCCCACGCTCGGCGACGACCCGTTACGGCCGCTTCGCCTCGATGCGCAGCGAATCGCACAAGCGGATGCGACCGCCGCGCAAGGGCAAAAGCGCTGGGACCCCGCCGGCGCCGATCCCCACGGGCGACCGGCGGATCGTACCGGCACATGGCTCAAACCTGCCCCACTCAGACCGTGACAGCCCGCGATTCCCTCCTCCTCACCTCCTTGTCCCCCGGTCCCTGTTCCCTCTCTCCTGACACCTCCCTCCATTCCGATTACACTCCGACCTTGAGGAGTCCCTGATGTCCGAAAGTCCACAGTCTGCCACTAACAACGCTGCGAAGAAGAAGTCCCCGCTCAAGCGGCTCCTCCGCAGATTCCTCGTCTTCCTGGTCATCTTCTGTGCCGCTTGGTGGACAACCCTCTACTTCTACCAGGACGAGCTCCTATTCCCCGTCGACATGGCGCCCGATCCCCTGCCACTTCTCTACGACGCGACGACCCAGGAGATCACGATCGACACCGAAGACGGCCAATCCGTCGCCTTCTTCATGCCTGCGTTTCAGTCAAGCGCACTACGGCCCAGACCTGTGGTCATCTTCTTCCACGGCAACGCCGAACTCATCGACTTCCAATCCACGGCCGTCGAGGGATATCGCAAACTCGGGTGTTCCGTCCTGCTGCCGGAATATCGTGGTTACGGTCGGTCCGACGGCGAGCCGAGTGAGAAAGTGATCGTTGCCGACGCCATTCGCTTCTACGATGAACTCGTGAAACGGCCGGATGTGGACAAGGATCACATCGTCATTCACGGCCGATCTCTCGGCGGGGGCCCTGCTGCCCAGTTGGCCGGTCGACGCGGCTGCCAAGCCCTCATTATCGAGTCCTCCTTCTCCAGTGCCGCGGCGATGGCGTATTCGTATGCCGCTCCCCCTTTCCTCGTGAAGCACCCATTCCGAACCGACCATGTGCTCGAAACGCTTGATACGCCTGTTCTCATTTTCCACGGCACAAACGATGACGTTATCCCTGTCGCCCACGGTCGCAAGCTCCGCGACCTCGCTCGGAACGGGCGCTACGTCGAGTACGATTGCATGCACAACGACTTTCCCGGCCACGACCATGAGACGGCCTACTGGGAAGAGATCGCCACCTTCTTGAAGAACACCCGAATCATCGAGGAACCCCCCAAGTGAGCAAGAAGCGGAAGAAAAGCAAGGCCGAACCGTTTCGCATCGCGGTTCTAATCTCCGGCTCCGGAACGACACTGCAGAACCTCATCGACCGAATCGCGGACGGCAGGCTGCCCGGCGTGGAAATCGCTGTCGTGATTTCTTCGCGAGCCAACGTCGCCGGTGTGGAACGCGCGCAAGCCGCCGGTCTGCCGGTCGATATCATCCGCGTCAAGGACAACCCCGACGTGGACAAATTCAGCGACCAGATCACGCTCACGCTAGACGCCTACGCCGTCGACCTTGTTGTGCAGGCCGGCTGGTTGTGCTACTGGAAGCTGCCGAATCGATGGCTCGGTAAGGTCATTAACATCCATCCCGCCCTGCTGCCCAAGTTCGGTGGAAAGGGGTTTTACGGCACGCGTGTACACGAAGCCGTCCTCGCCGCCGGTGAGAGTGAAACCGGAGCCACCGTCCACTGGGTCGATAACGAGTACGACCACGGAAAGATCATCTCGCAAGACGTCTTGGACATCGAGCCGGACACCGCGCCGGATTCGCTGGCAGATCAAGTCCAGGCACTCGAAAGAGAACTCCTCCCCACGACGATCATCATGATCAAGAACAACGCAGTTCCCAAGCCTTAGAGCCTTTGCGAGCCTGGAGCGGGCCGGAGTCCCTTCTTTGCCACCTTAGTTTTTTGTAAAATTGGGATTTTTATTAAGCGAGGGGGGGTACGGTCCGATTCGGAGGGGGGCAGGGAACAGGAATCGGACTCAGTTCCCTGCGACAGAACCCACAACCCGCTTAGGTGTCCGCAAGGATACCGACAAGCGGTCTTCCC
>CAZTAR010000245.1:0-7224 GCA_964611695.1 uncultured Planctomycetaceae bacterium
ACAACGCTCGATACACTAACCCTGGAGCAACGGGCTTTCATCCCCATCTGATCACGCTAGTGGAACAGGACATTCTAAGCCAATAGTGTCCGTATCCGAGAATGGACCCCTCGACACCACAAGCTAACTGCCAATAGCTAATAACTGATAGCTGACTGCTGATAGCTATCGGCTATCCCCCTCCAACATCTCGGCCAGCTTCACCACGCGGAGCGCCCGTTTCACGACGGGTGGGTCGATCATCTTGTTGCCCAGCGAGACGGCGCCAAGTCCCTTTGCCTCCGCCTCTTGGAAAGCCGCCACGATCGCCTTCGCCTTCTCCAACTCCGCTCCCGATGGCGCGAAGGCCTCGTGGATCACAGCGATCTGTCGCGGGTGGATACAGCCTTTACCGTCGAAGCCGAGCGACTTGGCCTCCAGCACGCTCTCGCGCAAGGCGTCCATGTCCGACACGTCGGAGAAGACCGTGTCGATGGGTTGCACGCCTGCCGCCCTGGCGGCGTTGACGACTTGCGATCTGGCCCAGAAGCTCTCACGGCCGTCGTTGGTCCGTTGTGTGCCGATGTCGGCCGTGTAGTCCTCCAAGCCAATGGTCAGCGCGCAGACATTCGGCGATGCCGTGGCGATCTCGTATGCCTTGATCGCGCCGAGCGCGCTCTCGACGATCGGCATGAGATAGACCGGCCGGTCGATCCCATTGCCCTTCAAGATCACCTGCACATGGTCATCGACGCGCGTCACCTGCTCAGGCGATTCGACCTTGGGGATCAGCACGACGTGAACGTTGTGCGGCACAATGAAGTCGAGATCGACGATTCCCCGATCGCCCTGGTTGATGCGGACCATCCGTTCAGCGCCTTTGAAGTCGATGGTCCTCAGGGCGTTTCGCACCAACAACCTGGCTTCGTCTTTCACACTGACCGCAACGCTATCCTCCAGATCGAGGATGACGCCGTCCGGCTTGTGCAGACCAGCCGTGAGCATGAACTTCGATTCGTTGCCCGGCAGATACAACCGGCTACGGCGGAATCGGTCTCGCTGCGTGCCGTATTGCGCATGCGGGGCGAACTCGGGCAGGTACTGGTTGGAGAACGAAGGGTCGGGGGCGTCTTCCTTGTGTGGCGCCGGCGTCTCGCCGGTGACCCCACAGGCGGGACGCCTGTGCCACAATCGTGCGACGGCCGCTTCGATGCGAGCGGCGATCACAAACGGCAGCGCGCCGGCATCCTCGACTTCTAGCCTGGCATTCTTGATGCCCAGCGCCGCAACAACTTCAGGAACGAACATGCGGATGGAGTCGCCATACATCGGTTCGACCTTGCTCGTCAAGGCAAGGTCGATTCCGCCCGAATCTCCAAGGGTGATCTTCACCCAACAATCGGATCGAACGTCCGCGCCGCGACGACCGGCTTCCGCGGTTTTCTCATTTTTTTGTGTGCTCATGCTTCTTCTTTCCTGGATGGTGGAACCGGCTCGATGGAGGAGCCGCAGATTTCATTCAGTGCAGATGTCCCCGGCGCGGAGACGTTCCCCATGTCGAGAGGCCACGCAGGCCCAAGCCCCCGGGTGCTCGTGGCAAAGACAGATCGAAGGTCGTCATCACGCTAACCTCACGAATCAGAACAGCACCGGCTTTCCCAGTTTGCGGCGGATCACGGTGAACTGACCGGCGTGCATGAGTTCGTGGTGGGCCTGGAAGAGGAACAATTCGCCCACGTTGTGCACGACTGTCTCTAGGAACTCAGGCCCTGGCTCGATCAACTGCTCCGGCCCAAGTTCCTTCAGAATATCCAGCGTCGCCTTCCGCTGGGCCCCGTAAAGATCAAGGTAGCGATCCTTCGATTCGAAGCACATCTGGTCGTCGAGCTTCGCCGTCTCCGGCGTGTACTTCTCACGCCAGCCGACCGGAATGGCCATCTCGACCTGATCCGCGATTTGCGAGATCAGGAAGTATTCCGCCCCGATGAGGTGGCCGAGTTGCCAGGCGATATGGTTAGCGCCTTCGGCCGGCCTGACCAGCAACTCGTCATCCGCAAGGTCGCTCACCAGCGCTTGGAGAATCGTATCAGCCATGCGCAGATTCGCTTCGACGGCTTCAAACGTGATCATATCGAGAATCTCCTGAGGACAACCGCCACGCACCTGTGGACGGGGGGTCCTGCGGGATATGATCCACGAGTATTGAGGAAAGCTCAATGGGTGGGCAGCGATCAGAGGCGCAAAATGTTCTCGATGATCGTGTTGGCGGCGTTGATGAGGGACGAATTGACGAAGGACTGCAGCTCGAAGTTCAACGCGCCGACGAGATCCGGAAAGCAACCGGTCGCTTGAAACAACGGCATGGCGGCGGCGGCCAGGATCAGGGGCTTCCACCGGCGGACCCGCCACAGCTTAATAAGCCTGGTGGTGCTGGTTGATCTTCGCATGGGCCCGAGTCTCCTAGATGACACCGAACAGGGTGTTGAACACCTGGCCCGTGACCGTTTGAATGACGATCGCCGAGGTAAGCAGCATGTTTTCGCCAAGCACGGTCCTGAAGGCATCGTCGGGCAGACATCCGACCGCCTGATAGGCAACAAGGACCGGTAACAATTTAGCCCAGCCTCGAATGATTCTATGGCGCCGTGCTCTTCTCAAGACGACTCTCCCAATCGCAAGGGCGCCAAGGTCCAATCGCCTGACGACCTGGCGCCATGCTACCGGCTCATGGCCGCCTATGCGAGCCAGTTCGGCAAGCTTTCAAAGATTGCCTTCGCAACGGGCTGCGAGGTCGTGGCTGCATCCTGCAGTGATAGGAAGAACGCGTTCATGATGCTGGTGAACATGCCGTTGATCGACGTATTCAGGCCATCCAGAACGGCGTTCCGGACCTCGGAATCGCACCCGGTAAGATTGACTTGCAGGGCGAGCCCACCGGCAATGATGGGCGCCCAACGCTTCGCGATACGGCCCCATGGCTTGCGACGCGCTTTCATCTGCTTCTCCTTTGGAGTGGTCTAGCGGCGAGGACACTTCCGCGATTCGAGACAAAGGTCCGAACGGCCCTATTCACAGCCCATTCCGGACCCTCGGTCCCCCCAGCGGTGACCGGCCTCTCTCACGTCATTCCATAACGTGTCTTACACATCGGCCGGTAATGGAGTTGCGGTTTAGTTCCGTCCTCCAAAGGGTGGGTCGGGCGCAACTCTTGCCGATCTGCACCCGCTGAATCCGCCTTCCCAGCAGGCAGGTGAGCTCATAGGGGATCGTTCCCAGGTGTCTGGCGAGGGATACGACCGAATTAGGCCGCTCCGGATCGTCGTCGATCAGGGTGACTTCGTCGCCAAGTTTGAGAGAAGGCAAGTCCGTCAAATCGACCGCCAGGTTGTCCATGCTGATCCGACCGATCACCGGCGCGTCGCCGGCCTGGGTCGAGACAATCGCCTCGTTCGAGAGCGACCGCAGGTAGCCGTCACAGTAGCCGATTGGCACGATGCCGAGAATCGTCCGTCGCGTTGTTGTAAAAGTCTGCCCATAGCCGACACAGTGACCCGCCGGCAATTCCTTGATCAACGCAAGGTGCGAAACCAGCCGCATGACAGGCTTGAGGTCGATGAGGCCGGCCATGTGGTCGGCGGGATGGTATCCGAACAAAGCAATGCCCGGCCGGACCATGTCAAAAGAGGCCTCCGGCATGGTGATGGTGGCGGAGCTGTTGGCGATATGCCGGATGACTCCTGGCGGAAGGAAACTCTCCACATCGTGCAACAACGCGGAAAAGGTCGCGCACTGCCTCAAGGCGAAATCCCGCCGCTCCTGGTCAGCGGAAGCCAAATGCGAATAGATACCCCGCAGATTGAGGCACGGGGTCTCACGCACGGCCTGGATCAACGAAAGAACGGCATCGGGCGGACATCCCATCCGTCCCATGCCCGTGTCGACTTTGATGTGAACGTCGATCGCGGAATGAAGGTCGACCCTGGCCAGAGCCGCGACTGCATCCATATCCGTGATGGTAAGCGTCGGCTGGTACTTGACGATCGCGCGGACTCTTTCGCGCCGCTCGCGAACATCGGCCACGGCCAGAACGTTGCCCAACACGAGGATCGGACGATGCCACCCGGCGTTTCGCAGTTCCACGGCTTCCTGCAACGTGGCAACGGCGGCATGATCCACGCCCGCCGCCTGCAACACCGGCGCGACGGCCGTAATACCATGCCCGTAGGCATCACCCTTCAGGGTGGCGCAAATGAGCACATCCGGGCCGCACTTCGCGCGAATGGCCTGGTAGTTGTGGACCAGTCGGTCCGTATTGATTCGTGCAATAATGTCGGATCGCATAAGAACCCCGAATTATACCCTCTCGCCAGCCGGCGAGCCAAGGCGGAAAGAGGCCGCTCAGGCAGCCACGCCCGCCGGCGGAACGCCACATACCCGTACCCTTGCTGATCCTACGATGTTCGCGGGAATCTCAATCTCGCGCCCCCTGGCCAACCGGGTTCTTAGATGCTACACCCGAACAAAGAGCCGACGCCCGAGCTGATGTCCGGCGCGCTCACGCCAAAAAGTCCCGGCAACAGGAAGACGAGGTTCAGGAGGAATTGGGCGAGGTCGAAAGTGAAGTTGATAAGCGGACAGAAGAGGGCATCCATGTGCGTGATTCCTTTTGGGTTCTTTGGAGCGTTTCGCATTGATATGTGGCACCGGCGTCTCGCCGGTGAGGCAACGGCACTCGGCCTCCTTGCTTGCACCGGCGAGACGCCGGTGCCACACTCAATCGTGAACTGCTTTAGGGATTCCAACAACCCGACAAAGCGACCATCCAAACCACTGAGCGCAACCGATCAGCCAAACCGGTTAGCCGCCGCGGAGGTTGTACATCAGCGTCTTGGCGACATCCAGGAGAATCGCATCGCCATTACGGCAGAGTGTTGTCGCAGCCACCACACCGACCCAGCCGATGAGGTTCGCCAAGTAGATTGTCATCGGATGGAGCCACTGCCATCCTGCAATCAGTTGCCCACGGTCTGAGAGCATTCCATGCTGAGCGAGCACGGCGTGCTTCGAGGCGATGACCAGAAAGGCCAGCACCACTACCAGCAGCGTGACAATCCAACCCACTTGGCCGGAAGCCCGATGCATCGTGGCGAACAGGATCCACGTAATGAGGAAGCAGCCGAAGCCGTTCAGAAGCCAGTGCAGGGTCAGCCTCGGCGCGAAGTAGGCGAGTATCCCCTGAACCGCGGCCAACGCCAAGGCCACGATCACCGTTGTCAAGAGCCCCGTCCTGAGGCCCCGCATCGGTGTCCAGTCCTCGTGCCAACCGGCTTCATCGTTCTCTTGTTTATGAAGGTCGTCAGCCATTGATGACAAGCGTACAGCACAGGCGGAGGCGGGCTACTATAACTCCCGCCGCATCTCATACAGGTGTCAGCGAGCGGTTCCCAACGAATCCGAGCCCCGATCGCCAGGTACTGAGATCATTGGGGGGCCATGGGCGGCTTGCCTGCCCGCGCCAGCACTGGCAGCAAGCTGCCAGTGCCGGCGGTTCTCAACCAATCCGAGCCCCTAGCGCCAGCGCGCGGGTCCGAAAACCTCTGGTCAGCCGCTGACGAACCTTCGCCGCCTTTGAGGTTCAGGCTGAATACTCCTCCTTCGCTCTTGCGGCTCAGGTTGAATCCTCCCCGTTCGCGTTTGGGTCTCTGCCCACACCCCAAGCCAGCAACATGGAGACGAATGTTTTCGCCGCGATTGAACAAACCACGAACTGGAGCTAAACTGCCCCCATGATGAAGAATACGATTTCCGCAAAACTTGACGCCACCGGTCTTCGCTTCGCCATCGTCACCAGTCGGTTCAATGAGTTCATCTGCTCGCGACTCCTTGAAGGGGCTCGCGACGCACTCATTCGGCACGGCGCGGCGGAATCCAACATTTCGGTCGCTTGGACGCCAGGCGCGTGGGAGTTGCCCCTGATTTGCAAGGCGATCTCCGAAGAAGGCAAACACGACGCCGTGATCGCCCTGGGGTGTGTCGTTCGGGGCCAGACACCACACCATGAATACATCGCCAGTGAGGCAACGAAGGGACTTGCCCAGGTTTCGCTGGAGTCAGGGGTGCCCATCGGCTTCGGCTTGTTGACGACCGACACGATTGAGCAGGCCGTCGAACGGGCAGGCGCCAAGGCCGGCAACAAAGGCGCGGACGCGGCCCTCAGCGCGATCGAAATGGCCAACCTTCTCAAGGAAATCGGCGGCAAGGCCAAACGTCGCAAGTAATCCACCCGCGATCCGCGGGCCTTCCCATCAGGGTGAGATCCAATATGGTCGATCGACGTGCCGCACGCATCCTCGCTATGCAGGCATTGTGTCAATTCGAGGTGCTGCGCCAGGACTTCGTCGCGCAGCTTGACGGTTTCCTCGCGGAAGATTCTCCACCGAATGAAGTTCAAACCTATGCCCGCACGCTATTCGAAGAGGCCCAGGGGCGTCTTGAGGAATTGGATCGACACATCGCGAATGTCGCGGAACATTGGGACATCGCGAGAATGCCCTCGGTGGATCGAAACGTCCTTCGCGTGGCGGTCTGTGAATTGTTCCACATGCCGAATGTCCCCCCTGCGGTTGTGATCAACGAGGCCGTGGAAATCGGTAAGGCCTTCGGCACGGGCGAATCCGGCGCGTTCATCAACGGGGTGCTTGATGCGATCGAGAAGCACCGCAAACAGCCCGGCGGAGCGGAACCCGAGAAGAGTGGGGTCGGCAATGGGTCTCTTTAGTCGATTCAAAAAAGCCCTTGGCAAGACGCGCGACAAGGTCGTCGGGAGTTTCAAGTCCATCCTTCCGTTTGGCCGGAAGATCGACGAAGCGATGCTCCAGGATATCCACGACACGATGCTCCAGGACGACTTCGGGCCTGCCACGGCGGAGAGTCTCGTCGAGGCGGTCCGTAAGGCCTGGAAAAGTGGCACGATCCAGGAGTCGCAGGAGATCATCGGCTACCTGAAAGAACATATCGTGGCGAAGTGGCCGGCAGCCGATCGCGCGCTGGCCGTCGCGGATTCCGGCCCGACCGTCATCCTGGTCGCGGGAATCAATGGCAGCGGCAAGACCACAAGCGTCGCCAAACTGGCCAATTACCTCAAGAAGCAGGGAAAAAAAGTCGTCCTCGCGGCGTGTGACACCTACCGAGCGGCGGCGGTACTCCAGTTGACGGAATGGTCGCAGCGTTGCGGCGTGGACATCG
>CAZTAR010000246.1:0-7214 GCA_964611695.1 uncultured Planctomycetaceae bacterium
AACGCTCGATACACTAACCCTGGAGCAACGGGCTTTCATCCCCATCTGATCACCCCTACAGAGAATGCCGTCTCATGCCGGAGATGCTCTAAAGCACGCCGTGCATCTTTCGCTTCATCATCGGGACCAGCACGGCCATCAGCAGCGCGCCGCCGCCACACATCACCACGAAAATCGTGAAGTAACTCATCGGCGTCATCTTGCCCCAGTAAGCGCCGAACATGTTCGCCGCGCCCTCTGCAATGGCGGTGGCAAGAAACCACCCGCCCATAAACAAACCGACATGCTTCGGAGGAGCGAGTTTGGTCACCAGCGACAAGCCAACTGGCGAGAGGCACAACTCTCCCATCGTCAGACACATGAAGAACAGGATTAGCCACCACACTGTCACGCGGTGCTCTGACGAGCCCAGATAGATTTCATCCACAGCCGCCTTGAAAAAGGGATCGGCGGTCGTGGCAAGGAGTTCAGCTTTGGCACGCGGGCCGATCTGCTCCTTGACGGTGAGCGTTTTGGTCTTGGGATCCCAAGCGGCGGCCTTTCGGGCCTCCTCGCCGACAATGGCAAAGCCGGCTGGCGCATCCTCAAGGACCTCCGTCAGCTCTTTATTCTTCTTCAAACCTTCGGACTTCTCGGCAACCATTTCGATCGTCTTCCTGAAGTCGGAAGGTGCTGTCTCCGAAAGAATTTTCAGACGATCCAAATCCGGCAGGACGCCGCTCATGCGAAGCAACTTCCGATCGGCGTCATAGCGTAGGCGCGTGGCGCCATAGAAGACTTGATCCCCACTGTCCGCATCGGTCGTGGAGAGACGGCCTCCCTCATCCACACCAATACCATCGGGCAGCGCGACAAGTGGTGATTCACTCGGTCCAGCCTCCCTCTGCGCCGCCGGCCACATGACGCCGAACGCAACGGCAACCATGGCGATGCCGAATACCATCTTCGTTGGCGTAGAGGGCTGGAGCTTGCGTTTGTTCAACCATATCCAAAACCACGCGAAAATCGGCGCGAGCGTGATGATAAAAAACGGGTTGATGGACTGCGTATCCCCCGAGTACATGGACGGTTCAGCGAACCAATTCTTGATCTTCGTCGTCAAGGAAATTTTGATTTCCGCATCCGCCACAGCATCGGCAGTTTCCAACATCAAGGGCGGCGGCTCCAAAGACGTCAGGAGGAGGTTCGTGTGTTTGTCGGCCCACACGAGCATGGCATTGTAACTCTGCTCGAACGCCGTCCAGAATAGGATGACGAATGCAAATACGATAATCAGGACGATGATACGATCGCGAACCACGTGGTATGGCACCTCGGCTAGTCCGGGCACACTTGCAGTCGAAGTCTTGCTTTCCGCTTCCTTCTCCTCCTCCTCCTTCTCGCCAACATCCTGGTTGAATTCCACGAGCTTGCGCTGGCCAATGCCATAGACGATCAACCCCAATATCATGCCGACACCGGCGGCGCCAAAGCCGTAGCTGTAGCCATGGTTCTCCTTGAGCCAAGTGCAGAGCACAGGGCCGAATAGCGCGCCGAGGTTTATGCCCATGTAGAAGATCGTGAACGCGCCGTCCCGTCTCGGGTCGCTGGGTTTGTAAAGGCTTCCGACCTGCGTGGAGACATTCGGCTTCAACAGGCCGACGCCGGCGATGATCAGTCCGAGGGCCGTATAGAAGCACCACATCGCCTCAAACGCCATGACAATGTGGCCCATCGAGAGCAAGATTCCGCCAACGAGAACCGAGCGCTTGGAGCCTAGCCAGCGGTCAGCGATGAAGCCCCCCGCCACGGGCAAGGCGTAGGCCAGGAAGGTATACATCCCCATCAGGTGCGATGCGTCCTCCTGTGACCAGAAGAATATGTCGATCATGTACAGCATGAGCAGCGTCTTCATGCCATAGAAGCTGAAACGTTCCCACATCTCTGTGAAGAACAGCACGTACAAGCCGAGCGGATGACCGAAGAGCGTCTTCTGTGCATTGGGTTCGGTCGGAAGGCTGAAGCCGTTGGCGGTTGCTTGGGACATTCGCGTTTCTCTCCAGAACAGGAAAAGACGTCTCGCGTTCGCATGGCGATTCGGGGCAGCCTAGCCCACATTGCAGGCCATCGCGAGGTCCCATCATAACGGAATTGTGACCGGCCGCGAGAACCACGCCCGATAATGCATCATCGTGCCCCAAACCAAGACGAGACCGATTTCACAGCCGAGTTGAATCTTCAGTCCGCCCGCCTCTCGCCCGCTAATAACATCATGACGGACCTACAGAACAAAACGGAGCACGAACCCGCACTCAGGCGGTTCTCCTGGCGCAACATTGTCACCATGGCTGGACTCATCGTATTGGGAATCACGCCGTGGGCGCAGGCTCAGCAGTCGCCTCCGGACCTGCCGGCGTACTGCCCACCGTTGACGGCCTTCACGACACCATCGCTGTTCGACGTGTTCTGGGGAACGACGACGATTCGCTTCCCGTATCAATAGGTAATCCACGCAACTCCCCACCGTTTTCATCCGTGCGAGTTTCTCCCGCAAGCAGACTCCAGAGGTACTGCTCCGGATGCCGCATCACTGCCGCTTCAAGATGTGACATGACACGTCTGACGACACCTTCCTCCGTCAGGTCCGACGGATCGTGCTCTACACAGGCATCCAATTCCAGGGAAAACGAGAAGGGCTGGCCACCCCGCCTGCACGTAAACACCCCGATCGGCACGTCATACCACTTGGCAAGCCTGCCGAGCGTCGGATAGCAATTCAATGAACGCCCAAGAAACTCAGTTCGCACACCCCGCCCGTGTGGTCGCTCGTGTTCACAGATCATCATCAGTGCGCCGCCGTCGCCCAAGACCCGTGGCACTGCGGATGCGGCGTCGCGTCTGTCGATCGGCCGGAGCCAGCGCGATGCAAAGATGTCTCGTTGCCAGGCACGCAGGTAGGGATGTACAAAGGTATCAACGATCACGTGCAGGGGTCGGAAGATTCGTCCCAGCGCCAAGGCCCCCACCGCTGGATTGCCGAAGTAGCCCGTCGCGAGCACGCACCCCCGCTTTCCATCGCTCAAAGATCGGAAGGCCGACTCCTCTTTCACATCCACATACTGTTGCCACGACGATCGACCCAAGCGGCGTTGCGCGTGCAACGCCTCGATCCAGAACCGTCCGATGTGCGCGTACATCTCGGCCGTGATCCTCGCGATATCCTCCCGGCAGGAGTCCTCCCCAAAGGCCGCGCGGATTCTCCCCTCCGCCAGACGGCGACCGGCCGTGTTCAGGTCATACACGCGCCGAGCCATCCGCCGGGCCAGGGACTCACCCAGACCAACGCCCAGCATGGAAAACATCGTCCCGACAACGCGGCGGAGATAGAGATACCTGAGAGATTCGAGATTCATGGTTTCAGGAGTATCGGCAGTCGTGTGCATCCAAAACGCAACTTCTTCCTCTACCTGACGTTCCTCCAGCCGGGGTGGCATGGGTTAGCGGAGCCGCGCGAAGCGGCGGAGCTTACCCGTGAGAGAAGCTTACCCGTGAGAATGGCGCCTCAAAGTGTTCCCACGGGTAAGTGGTGGGACACCTTCTGGGCGTCCCACCACTTACCCATGCCACCCAGCCGCCGATGACCAACGGTTTGCCACGGCCGACAGGGGCGTCGGCTGCTACAGGGACAAACTGTCAGTGGCACAAGGCCGCACATCCTCAGGCGGCTGCGAATGTGTCGCGTACCCCCCCGCCAGGGGGTTTGCCGGAGAGGACGTTCTCGTAGATGCGCTGATAGTTGTCGAGGAATGTGCGTGTGCTAAACAACTCGAAAGCCCGCGCCCTTGCGGCTTCACCCAACGTCCGCCGCAAACCGGAATCGTCGATCGCCTCGAGCACGCGGTTGGCCAGCAGTCGAGGTCGCGCCGGATCGAATAGCAGGCCCGTCCGCCTGTCGGTGATCAACTCCGCCACACTGCCCACCGCCGCGCCGACAATTGTCACGCCGGCAGCCATTGCCGCGGCAATCGGTTCCGTGCAGATGTCGCCTCTCGCCGGCGCCATCATGATATCCGCGCAGCTCACGAGTTGGGGCCAGGTCAATCGGGAATCCGGCACGACGAGCATCGACGCCATCCGGATGTCCCGCGCGAACCTCTGGAGTCGACGGCTTTCCGTCGAGTCATACGGCACAATGACGCGAAGATCGGGAAACGCCTGCAACAGAACCGCCGACGCCCACACGCCGTAATAGGAACCACCGATTCGAGAGGGAGGCCCCGGCATCAGCAGAATCGGCTTCGCATCGCCAACGACCGTCCGGCGAATGTCCTTTGCCCTCGCCTCGTTGATCGCGCCAAAATCAACCGGACCTCGAACAATGATCACGCGTTCCGGAACCACACCGGCAGACAACAGCCCCACGGCCGTTGCGTGGTTGCCGGCCACGACCGTTGCGTCCGTCGGAAACGACCGAACCCACCGGCCCGCATCGCGCGTCTCATCAGGATTCAAAATCGTCATGACAAGCGGAAGGTCCGGCAGTCTCGCGGTGCACGCTGCCGCCGCCTCGACACCCCAGGCATGCACGAGCGTCGCGCCGGTTTTTCTCGCGCAGGCAGACAATCGCGGCGCAACATTCATCTTGCTCCACAACCGCCGCTCCGCATGAAGGACATCGCATCGCAGGAATCGTGCAGCACGAAGGACCATCGGGCCATCAATGCCGCACACGGTGTGACGACCCATACCACGAATGGGGGGTGAATCCGTTGAATCAGACCGCGGCGAACCCGACCGCAACGAGCCCAATCGCAACGAGTTCAGCAGTTGCAATTGGGTCTCATCGCAACTCGCGTCAAGAACGTGCAGGACGTGTGCAGTGTGCATCAGTCGTCGAGTTCCCGGTGCTCATAGAACATCTTGGCCACCGACTCGCCCAACTTCGTCGCCAACTCGTCGGCTACGTCGGAATCCTTCTTGTCGCCATCGGTCGGTGTGGGATGTGTCGACACGGCCACCCGACGCCCCGAAGGCTCGCGAGGCCAAAGTCGGTTGTCGCTGATGGCTTCCGTCGAAAGAAGTTTCACCCTTGCCACAAACTCGCCCTTGAAAAGCGGCGCGCCGGGCTCCGTTTGAAGGGAGAACGTCATGGCCGAGATGTGAAGGACCTGCTCGGCACCGAGTTTTTCGCCGATCTGGCGAACACTCAGCTTCTCGTACCCCTTCTCTGTTCGCTGAAGTCGCTCGCTCGTCTCCAGCGGTACGACCTCCCGGTTCACCTTGAACTCGGCGAACTTCTCGCAGATCGTCTTGTGGACCTTCCGCAACGCTCTAGGCTGGGTCACCACTCCACGAGGATCCTCCACGAGGACGAGCAGCGAACCCTGGGTCAACTTGAATTCCGGCTCCACCACGTCGCCGCCGGTCCAGTTGGCCCAGACCGCGGCCATTTGGATGCATCCCGTCGTCGTCAACAGCAGCACGGCACTCGCGAGCAGCAAGCTACCGATCCAAAGGGCCACGCATTGGTTTCTCATGATCATAGAACTTCCTCGCAACCACATTGGCGAAGTACTCCACGGTTTCGTGAAGAAGGTCCGCGTCCTCCATGTCCGGCACGCCGTGCTTGGAATCCGGCGGATAGGTTACCAGAACCTCGGTCTCATAGACCGCATCGCGGCTCCCCTCTTTTCCACCTTCGTACAGCGTCAACGTCGCACGCACCCGACCGCGACGCAGCTCCCGTGTGTCGCTCGCCCGAGTCGTGTAATCCAGCAGGTCCACCCGCAACACCATGTCGCACTTCAGCTTGCCGCAGAGTTCCTCGTTCGACAGGCCTTCCCAATCAGAATAAGGATCCTCCTGCAGTTTCCTGATCTCGCTTTCCTTCACGAACGGCGTGTCGCGCAGGTGCTTCTGAAGATGGTAGCTTACGGCCTTCCCCACACGGCGTCGCACGTGGCGATCCTCATCAATGGTCGTCTGGTCCGCCCAAACAACCACCGCCACCTTCCGATCACCGATCTTCCCATATTCCGCCTTGACATCCTCCTGATGTTCCGGGCTCAGAAAGTAGAACAATTGACAACCGACCGCGCCGATGCCGACCGCCGCGCAGAAGATCACCGCCACCCCCATCCGAACCGCCGCACCCAGTAGTTTTCGCCGCCGTTCCACCATCATACGTCCCTCAATTCCGTCTGCCGCGTGTTGGACGACACTCGTATCGCCTTCCCCCTGTCGAGCCCTTCTCGTAGCGTCGGCCCCCTGTGGCCGACGAAACACACGCGTTGTTCACCACAACCGACCGTGGCGTCGCCCGCAACAGAATACCTGAAGCGATTCCATACTACTTCATCGGCAGCGTGCTCGTAATGAGCCCGTGCGCGAGTTTGAACCCCCAACCTCCCAGGATCAGGAAACCCAGCCCGAGCATGAACCGTGTCGGACCGATCCGCTCCCAGTTCAGAGAGACCATGTTACCAGAGATCACCACCCAAAGGCCGAACAGTGCCATCCCGATGGTCGCCAGGCAGAACACGGCCCCCGCCGGCTGGGCCATGAACGACGCGAAGGGATGTCCGTGAACCATCTGGGCAAAGGCTGTCGTCATTCCACAGGTCGGACAGGGCAAACCGGTTGTCACGACGAAGCTGCAAGGATAGCTTCTCAAGAGTTGCCGATGGGTACCAAGCCCGCTGGGATCCGGCGTCAGCCAGGCGGCAATTCCCACCACACACATGCAAACCAGCGCGACACCACCCCACGCGAGCCGCGTATTCAACGAAACCTTGAACCGTGGTCCAAGAAGCCGACTGTGCGCCACGCTCTTCATGACCTCCAACACCGACCGAAACTGTCGCCCACTCGCAGAACCCGTCCGGCAAGTCATGGACCAACCAACCGCCGTCCAACCCACCACGCAATCATCATACACGCACCGCTGGCCCATCGCACGGAGCATGGTGTGTATGACGCCTCTGACGGCCGGCAAGCCGGGACTCGACCCGTATTCGAGCACCCAACAATTCACAGTCGCGGGCCGCTCCGTTGGAATTGAAAAGCCTGCCGCTATACTAAGGCGGATCAGAGCCGGACACGCAAATGTAGCGGTCGCGATGCAAACCTCGGGAATTTCCAAGTGAGTATTGACCGCATGCTGACGCGCGCGGTTCTGAGTGAAAGTGAACCACCACCACCTGAAGGCGGTGGCTTTGAGAAGGACTGAAGTCCTC
>CAZTAR010000247.1:0-7207 GCA_964611695.1 uncultured Planctomycetaceae bacterium
CTCCTCCTCACGGGTTAGCTCCGCTGCTGTTCCGGCTCCGCAACTCCATGGCCACCCCGCCGCGCTGCCTTGAAGCCAACGGATTGCGATCCGTGGGCTTGTGGGCGCCACTCCAAGCGCATCCGGCCCTCGAAGGCTATCCACGTATCCGGTGCTACTTCCTGACGGGAACCGCCTTGTGCCCGTACTGGATGATGCCGGCATCTCCTTCCATGAAGTTGCGACGGAATTGGAGCTTTACGGGCATTCCGATTTTGAGTTCCTCAAAGGCGACGTCGACAATTTGCATCGTCAGTCTAGCGCCATCGTCCATCTCGATGATCCCGACCGCGAAGGGCGCCTCGCCGGAAAACTCGTCTGACGGCGTCCGGATGACCGTGTGCGTCAGAACCTTGCCGGTGAGTTTCATATTGAAACGCTCGAACTCGCGTCCATGGCACTTGCTGCAAATGAGCCGCGGCGGATAGTGGACCTTACCACACTTCGTGCATCGGGCCGCTTCGAGTCGATAGACCTGCGGATATGCTCTCCATGATCTTGCCGGTGGCATTTACATCACCTCCAAAATATGCACGAGGGAGCTTCCACCACTCCCGCCCATGTTTTGAGCCAACGCGACTTTCGCATTCTTGACCTGTCGCTCACCACACTCGCCCCGAAACTGTTCGACGATCTCGACGATTTGGGCGATGCCAGTGGCGCCCACGGGATGCCCCTTGGATTTGAGGCCGCCGCTGGCGTTGATCGGAATGCGGCCACCGATGGCCGTTTCGCCAGCTTCAACCGCGGGACCGCCCTTGCCACGTTCGAAGAAACCGAGGCTCTCCGACACGATGATTTCGGCGATCGTGAAACAGTCGTGGACCTCGGCGAAATCGATATCGCGCGGTCCCTTCCCGGACATCTTGTAGGCCTGCTCGGCGGCGGAGGTCGTGGCGGCGAGCGTCGTCATGTCCGCACGATCGTGTAGGGCGATTGTGTCCGTCGCGTGGCCAGTGCCAATCACCTTGACGCCGGGGTTTTTGAAATTCTTTACCATGTCGGCTGGCACGAGAATCACCGCGGCCGCGCCGTCTGTAATGGGCGAGCAGTCCAGGATATTCAGCGGGTCGGCCACTTTCACGGAATTGATGACGCCTTCCACGGTGATTTCCATTCGGAATTGCGCCCGCGGGTTCGACTTGCCGTTGTGATGGTTCTTGACGGCGACCGACGCCAATTGCTCGCGCGTCGTCCCGTACTTGGCCATGTGCGCCACGGCCATCATCGCATACAGGCCAGGGAAAGTGACTCCACTTCGGCCTTCCCACAACATGTCGGCGGCCGTGGCAAGCGCGTGGGTCGCTTCGCCTCCGCTGATGTCGGTCATCTTCTCAATACCGCTGGCCATCACGACGTCGTTCATTCCGCTGGCGACATCGATGTAAGCACTGCGGAAAGCCAAACCACCGGAGGCACAAGCGGATTCGACACGCGTTCCTGGAATGCCGACTTGGCCGAGGTAATCAGCCATGACCGATTCGAGGTGCTCTTGCGCGGAGAATATTCCAGGACTCATGCTTCCGATGTACATTGAATCAAGCTTGTCGACGCCGGCATCATCCATGGCGAGCAGGGCGGACTCGACGAAAACCGAGCGGGCGGATTTCTCCCACAACTCGCCCCAGTTCTGCATTCCGACGCCGATTACGGCAACATCTCTCATGGTTTTATACCTCCTAGTGAGCAGCCAGGCGGATCTTACGCCGCAGCTTGGCATACTCGCCGTATTCGAGATAGGTCACATTCTCGTCCAGCAGCCATCGGGTCCTCGGCGCTAGATCGCGCGTCTCACGCACCCGGTCGCGGACCGTCAACACGAAGGTGTCGCTGCCGGCGCCGGAGCCGTATGAACACAACAATACTTTGTCACCGGGCTCGGCAACATCCAGAACCGCCGTCAAGCCGAGCGGCGAAGCTCCGGAGTAGGTGTTGCCCAAGGTCGGAACCAGACGACCGACATCGATCTGTTCGAAGCTGAAGCCCAACCTCTTGGCGACGCGTTTGGGGAACTTGCCGTTGGGCTGGTGGAAGATCGCGTATTTGAAGTCGCCAGGTTTCATGCCGGTCTTATCCAGGATGCCGTGGACGGCGCCCAAGACTGTCCGGAAGTACGCTGGCTCGCCGGTGAAGCGACCGCCGTGAGCGGGATAGAACTGGTGCTCTCGTCGCCAGAAGTCCGGCGTGTCGGTCATGAAAGAGAATGTATCGTCGACCGTCGCGATCATGCGGTCGTCGTCCGCGCCCATGATAAACGCGGCGCCGCCCGCGGCGGCGGAGTATTCGAGCGCATCGCCCGGCGCGCCTTGGGAGGTGTCGGCGCCGATGCCGAGGCCGTACTTGATCAGACCGGCCTTGACCAACCCGTAGGCAACGAACATGCCTTCGGACCCTGCCTTACAAGCGAACTCGAAGTCGGCACAGTGGCAGTTCGGCGTTGCGCCGATCGCCTCGGCGACGGTGACGCCGGAAGGTTTGACCGCGTAAGGATGGGATTCACTGCCGACGTAGACTGCGCCGATGTCTTTTGCATCGATACCGGCCCTGGCCAGCGCGTTTCGGGCCGCTTCAACCGAAAGTGTGATGGTGTCCTCGTCGAGGCCGGGAACCGACTTCTCGCGCAGCTCCAGACCTTTCTTGTAGCTTGGCGCATCGGCACCCCAGACTTTGGCGATTTCTTCGACTTTGATTCGCCGCCTGGGGATATGAGCGCCATAGCCGATGATTCCTACAGCCATGTGTCCTCCTCAGTTTTCTGGACCGGAGCCTTGCCAGAATGCAGGGTCCGGGGGTCTCAACAACCGATCATTACTCACCGGTGTGTCGAGACATGTCCTGGTGAAAAGAAACGGTTTTGTTCAATTTATCGGAACTACAAGAGCGAGTCAACCTGGGCGCGCCATCGGGTACTGGACAGTTTGGATGTCAGGGGCGGCTTGTCTGGTCGTATCGGCATGGCAGCGAGCTACCGTACCTGTTTAGCGTGTAGCGTTGTCCCCCTGTGGGCGACGCAGATCGCGGGTGTCAGCGCCGACTTCCATTCCTCGTCGGCCACGGGGGGGGCGACGCTACGAGAGATGGCACCGCCCACAGTAAACAGGTGCAAGCTGCCTGTGGCACCCTCCAGTCAAACTGTACCCGTACCGACATCAGACGGGTGCTCGTTCGGTTTGTAATGGGGAGTGTTGTTCTCTGCCCGTCATGTTGGTCGAAAACCAGGTTTTCGTGTTATCGGAATGTCAATGCTTTACGAGGCCTCCCCGCATCGGCTCTCGAGTGGGAGAAACGCCCGCTTCCGGGATCAAATGGCCTGGGCGTTGGCTGCCACATCGAAGAGATCGAGAGTTAATATTCGCACTCGTCAGGGATGCCGTTGGGTAGGCAGTCGGAAATCACGATGCAAACGTCGACGATCAATTGATAGATGGAGTCGGCAAGATCGGCGGATGGGGTGGTTGATTGGAACGCCGAGCCGTTCGTGCCGGCCGCCAATTCGGCCGCGAGGGTTTCAACGCATTCCTGGGAACCGGAGCCGATGATCGGCGAAACGAAAACGTTATTCTGATTGGCGATGTCGATCGCATGAGCGATCACCTCGGCGTCAAAGTCACCTTCGTATGAATCATTGCACGGATAACCGTTGTGCGGGCCCTCGTCGCTGAGCGGGACGATCACCCGAGCGGCACCCTCCTGCCACGGGAATCGATCGGCAACAATGGCAACGGCCGGCCCCCAGTCTTCGATGTTGCCCAAGGTCGGAAAGAGCTCCGGTGAACCGGGGACCGTGCTCCCCAGCATGTTCAGCACGGTGTCCGTCAAGCAGGAGAAGCTTCCCCCGGGCGTATTCGTGATCCCCCAGACATGAACCGTAATATCGATGCCGCTTTCCGCGAGGGCGGTTTCGACCTGCGCGATTTTTTCGCAAAGGGCGGCGGCTTCGTCGTCCATCGAGCCGGACGTGTCCATCACGAACACGACCTCCACCGGCGGGCATTCGATGTTGTCTTGACTTCTTGGCTCCGAACCTGAGAGGCAATCATGACTGAAACCGCTCGCGATGTCGCACTCGTCCGGAATGCCGTTCTGGTTGCAGTCGTTCTCCTCCAACTCGCACTCGTCGGGAACACCCGAGTCGTCGCAATCCATGCTGGTGAGATTGGCGATGTCGGTGGCGTCCGTGATGCCGTTGTGATTGCAGTCGATGATCTGGGCAGGTGGCGGGGGTGGTGAAGGGATGATGAATTCGATATCGCCGCCGGTCAGGAAGTCCACGCCGAACACGAACTCCTGTTCGGCGAGAATCGCGCCGGGCTGGATCTGCGCGTTGGGTGGGTTGGCTGAGTCAGGAGCGACTTTGGCGGTCAACAGGACGCGGTCGGTCAGGGTCCAGGCGATCTGGGTCGTCGCCTCGATTCCCTCAGCGGGAAGAAGACGGAGTGTCTCGCGCGTGAGTTGTTCGTTGATATGGAAGCTCGCTTCGAGATTGACGGAGAGGCCGGATTGGTTCTTGATCGTGACGCGGATTCCGTTGCCGTCAGCAGGCAACCCCGCGCCGGCCGGTCCTCCGCCGAAAACATCCAGCAGCGCCTCACAACCGGATAGGCCGATGATCAGCACAACGATGCCAAGGCGCAAACAGGATAGATGCGTGCGAAGAACTCTTGAGGAAAGCACGGGCACACGTTCCGCGCCAAAATCAACTGTGTCCACACATGATGACATTCGCGTTTCTCCAGGGAGCCCGATCCCTGTGACAGCCAGTAATTACCTAATAACGTACCCCAACATACGGTTTGATTCAAGCGACAGCGGCCTTGCGCGGGGTGATTCGTCACAAACGGGCGATTCCTCGGCCCGAACGCCACCTCTGTAGGCACAGGGGTAACATATTCCCGCCCGCTTTCATTCGGCGATTTTCGAGATGTTCATTGGCTTTTTAGGTTGACGCCGATCGGCTGCGGAGGAGTCACGGGCGGTGTTCCGAGTTCGCCGGCCGAAGCAAGGGTTGGGCTCGTCAAGTCGGCTGCGACACGGTCAAGTAATGACCGAAGCACCTCTCGACCGAGGCCCACGTCGGTGTTGATCTGAAACGCGACAGCCAGGTTGTGGTCCACATAATAGGCCATCAGCGAGACATAACCTGGGACCCACCCGCCATGGCCGACCACCGGACCGAGGTCGGTGTGTCGCTTAAAAACAGCGAGGCCGTATTCTTCGGAACGGAGGGCTTGCGTCGGGACGCCCTGGAGCATTTGCCGCATTGAATCTTGTTCGAGGACGTTACCGCTGTACAGCGCGTGTGCCCAGCGCGCGAGATCACTTGCCGTCGAGATGAGGCCGCCACCGGTCCATTCCACTTGCGGGTTGATCGCGTATCGCCCGTTGACGGCGACTTCGGTCGGCAACGAGAAGAGGTTCTCTTCGGAAGTGTATCCACTGACAAGTCTCGCGAGATCCGGGCGATCCGCGGGCGATGTGTCTGAAAAGTTGTAAGGAATGAGGATGCGATCCGTGACTTCCTCATAGTAGGTTCGGCCGGTGACGCGCTCGATGATCATGCCGACGAGGATGTAGTTCGTATCTGCGTATGACCAACTTTGGCCGGCCGGGAAAAGCGGTTGCGCGTCGAAGACAAAAGCGAGGAGTTCCTCGGGTCGCCAGACTTTCTGAGGGTGCTCTCGCAACGCGTCTTTGAATGCCGGGGTCATGATGTGACGCGGGATTCCGCTGGTGTGATTCATCAGCATTCGGAGAGTGATTCGATCCGCATTCGGGAGACGGCCAAACCATTCTTCATCGGGGAACCAACTTGAGACTTTCGAGTCGAGATCAAGCTGCCCCTCCTCGACCAGTTTCAACGCCAATGCCGCCACATAGGTCTTGCCGATGCTGCCGGAAAACATGCGATCGGTCGGTTCCATCGGGCGAGGGTAGTTTTTTCGGGACACGCCCACCGCGACACTGCCGGTTCGTCCGTCCGGCAATACAAAACCAAGCGTCGCGCCGGGGCAATTGTGCTCAATCCGAAATGCTTCCAACCGGCCCCGAGCGGCTTGCAAGTATGGTTTAGGCGCCGTGCGCACCTTGGTCGTCTCGCGATTGCATTTGGGTTCGGCTGGATTTGGAGAGTGACTGTCGAGGCAGCCGAACGCGAGCAGAGGGGCAATCACGCATGACAGACTGATTATCGTACGACGCGCGGCGGCTCGTCTGGTTGTTTGGGTTGGCTTGCGAATATCCATGGTTGTTGCCTCTTTCCTGATTGCAGCGGGGTGGTTGTTTGCAGGCCTCCAAAGAAATCGAATGCTGGCCGCTTGTTGATGCGCGCGGCTCTGATCACGGCTGGCTCAAAACGATGACGGCGCACGCGCCCCGGTGAGCCCTCCTTTGAGAAGATCGTACCGGTTCGCCCACGTTCACGGACTACGGGCTCAAAGTTAGCAGTTCTCTGATTCGAGCGAGGTGGTAGTCATCGTGGTCGGCGGCAAACAGGCACGCATCCACAAGGCGCATCGGCGTATCCAGTCGAGGATGTTGGGCGACTCTGGCGAAGTCGCCGACTTGCAGGGCATCGAGCCTGGCGACGAATCGATCGCGTTCGGCTCGGAACGAGGATAGCACCGTGTCGATCGGCATTGCGTTGTAGTTGGCGTCATAGGTGGCGCGATTGGTCATGTCCGCGGCGCGGAGCGTCTTTTTGTCTGCCCAAAAGTCATCAAGCCGTCCCAACCAGATGGCCTCCACATTTCGCAGGTGGCCGACGTTTTCTTGGATCGACCAGGCGCCAAGGGTGTCCTTGCGCGTGAGCGTGTCCGCCGCACTGCCTCGAAGGGCCTCACTGATCCGCGCGGATGTCCCGCGCAGGCGTTCGAGGATGTCCGGATAGAGTGCGACGGGGAAGTCGAATCTCCACGTGCGTTTGATCCAGGGCAGTTGAGCCGGCATGAGTATGGTCCTCCAAATTACCCAGTGCTGCGTCAACCTTAATTTTTCGGGTTCACTGGGTTCCGGTTTCTGTGGCACAGGCGTCTCGCCTGTGTCTTCCACCGGCGGGACGCCGGTGCCACAAATACCAGGGCGGAACCAACCCGCCAACTTCGGGTTGAGATAACGCACTAGTACCGCGTTTCATAAGTTTCACGACTATGCTGCGTGTTCATTGGCAGCC
>CAZTAR010000248.1:0-7164 GCA_964611695.1 uncultured Planctomycetaceae bacterium
GGCTGCCAATGAACACGCAGCATAGTCGTGAAACTTATGAAACGCGGTACTAGTGTGCTCGAGACGGCCCAACAATCTCGATATGAACGCCTTCCGGTTGGCAATCCTCGGTAAAACGCAATAGGCAGCCTCCAACCCTGACGGTGATATCAGTGTCGGTGATTTGAATGGTGATGAAAAAGCAGACGTAAACGAGGCGCCGGCTTTCTTCCACTGTAGGTTGGTTCGCGGTTGCGGTAAGTCGGCGCGAGATGCGCGCGTCTTATTCCGCTGGACCTTGGAGAAGATCAAACATGACCAGCGCCATCGAAGGCATCACGGGATACTCGATGCGACAGCGGTAGAGATCGTGGGCGCTTCCATCCGTCCCTATCCGATCGAAGAGGAACTTGGCCAATTCCGCATACTGGGGAACATCCGGCGTGTGGACCGCCAGGGGGCCTTTGCCGATCTTCTCCACAGACACGCGCAGCGGGGCGCATTGCCCCTTCTTCTCGATCTCCGGATAATCTGAGTAATCACCGGATTCGGCGAACGCCAGGGCTCTCGGCATCCCTGGCGCAAAGAAGCCTTCGGGCACGAACGTGTCAAGGATGAGCACCTCACAAGGCATTCGGATCAGTGCGTACATCTTCATCGCTTCGTTGACTTTCGGAACATGCCAACGGGCGGGTACGCCGCGAACAATCGAGCCAACAACGCAGGTCGCCGCGGCAGTGTGTCCCAAACCGTTTCCGCACAATTCGCCCGCAATAAAACCGTCATCGGCTTCGACCGCGCGAATCGTGGGCAATGGCTGGCTACAGAACTCGGGCACAATGGCGATTCCATGTTCGGCGTTGGCTTCCGGGGCAAGGGCCTCAACGGTCGTGGGGAACGCGGCGCCATCGTCGTAGGTCAATCGCGCATGAGAGACCACCAAACGCCCGATGCTTCGCAGCTTCCTGAGGCTCAAATACCCTTGGACTGTGGCAATATCCAACAGGTTGGAATCCTCACCGGCCCGAACCACGCGCGTGACGAGCCGCGTCTTTGCCGACATACCCCAGATGTGCCTGGCGGAGCGGAACGCCGCGCGTCTGTGGAGCATGTCCACCCGCTCAGCATCTTCGTTCGCGGCCAAGTCGCTCGCCATCGAGTCGAAGGCAGCGCGATCGCCTGCATGGGTCGCCACGACCTGCTCGAATTCTCGGGTGGCTTCAGCCACGGATTCTATCAGCCGTTCAGAGACTCCTTCTCGCTGAGCCGCCTTGAGGAAGGCCCGCATGCTCGGTGTGCCGGGCACGTGCGTGCCAGCGCCAAGTGGGGTCGAAGCGCGGACGACTTTGAATACCTTCCAGCTCAGCTTCGTGTCGATTCGGAGTCGACGTTGCAGGTCGGCGGCGTTCGACACGCCCCCTGGAACTGCCGCGACAACGCTTCCGAGCGCTGAACGGAGTCCCTGCAACGCGTCTTCGGCATCGCGCTCGAATGAGCATTGATCAATACGTCCCACTGCTCCAACGTTCATAATGGCTACCTTACTCTCATGTGACAAATCAGACAAGAATCCTACGCCTCGACTGTACCCACATTTATTATGCGAAATGGCGATACTTTTTTCAAGAAAATTTGTCTTACAGTATTGACCCTCGCCCCTGCTTTTTGCTAGGCTGGATGTTCATGTGGCTAATGAGGCCAAATACCGGTTCCCCCACCTTGTCAGAGACAGGGCCGTTGTGGACCTCCGGATTCCCGACGATGTTGGCACGATTACCCGGGAGAGCGACGGAAGCGGATATCGCTACGAGCGCTACAAATGGACGATTTCGGATGTCGGCCTTCCCGTCGAAGCCGGCGCGTGGTTCATCGGGCTTGCGCCGGAGACTACGGGTGAAACGGCCTACTCGTATCCGTGCTACAGCCATGCCACGCTGGCGGAGCTTGTCCGAAGCGAGGCAGGGGTGCTGCCGAATCTGAAGGATCCGTTTATTCCACTGGAGGTTCCCGATCCACAGAGTGCCTGGGGCGGCGTCGATCTGGCATTCAAGCTCTTCACGGACGTGTACGGTCAGGATGACAATGGCAATGGTCTACCCGATGAATGCGAAAACGGTTTGCCCTGTGATCTCAACTTTGATGAAAGCGTCGACTACGACGACTACCTCATCTTCCTCGACGCCTTCGGTGGTATCGTTGACGGCAACCCGCCGGAGGATGGTATCTGCGACTATGACGAAAGCGGCGCTGTTGGCATGGCGGACTACCGCGCGTGGTTACAGTGCTATCGCGACTATGTAGGTGATCCGCTTGCCGGTCCGCCGACCGATGGTGGTTTCACAACGCCTGGTATGGGGACGATGGGTGGTGACACTAACACTGACACTAGGCGAATACAGCCTACTGGAACGAAGGGCGCCACCAGCACGAGCCCAAGATCACAAGCCAAGCCGAGACTGTAAGCAACCCCCTGGCGGTGACGCTCGGCTGTGGTCGGTGCCTCCACTGGCCGCAGCCGGCGTCCTCCGCCAATTTTGAAACGACCTACCAAGATACCAAACACGAACCGGGGAAACCGAAATCAAGACCTATTCCATCAAGCGGTCGCGAACTGGCCGACCCGAGCGTCGGACGAAAAACCGGCGACCATCAGGAGGATTGAGAATCATGAACCTTTCACGAAGTTTACGTTTTGTTTGCATCATGATGTTGACGGTCCTGGCGAGCACGACCGTGGCATCGGGGAGTATCGTCGTCAGCATCGAGCCGGAAAACCCGACAGTCGCGTTGGGCGAGTTTGTCGATGTTGACATCGTCGCGACATTCGATGACCCGATCGTCGCGTGGGGCCTGGACATCACGGTCGACGTGCCGGCCTACACGAGTTGGACGCTTTGGGAGATCGGACCGGAGTGGAATTGGCCGACGAGCGGTTCGTTGGACGGCGACGGCCTGGCGGGCCTGCGTTTTCCGAGCGGCGTCACCGGCGAAGTGTTGCTGGCGACGTTGACGTTTGAGGGCCTGTCCGAGGGCGCGACGCTGTTGAGTTTGAGCAGCGGCCCGGAAGAGGACGAAGGCTTCGAGTATCAAGCCGGCGGCCTGGCGGAAGGCGTGGTGTTCGAGCCTGCCACGTTGACTGTCACCCCGGAGCCAACAACGATGGCACTCCTCTTGGCCTCAAGCCTGCTCGTGTTGCGGCGACGGCGATAAGCCTCGCGTCGGCAATAGTCAAGAATGAACAGCGGTGATCAGAGCCGCACCCGTGAGGAAGCGGTCCGCTTTCGACCATGTAGGCAGAACCCAACCGGAGATCCCCGTCGGCCACGGGGGGCTGCCGCTACAGGAAGCAGGCAGTCTCATTGGTAAAATTCTCGAGCGCATCAGTGTCGCCCCCACGGCACTGAGCCGCCGAGTTGACTTACCCAGATCCCTTTCCCCCTCCTATGAACGGACACCAAAGGCGGTTATGCCGCCCGCGGTGTCCGTTCTTTTTGGAGCAGCTTCGGTTTGCGATGGCCTATTGCCGTACCAATTCTCGACTGATGGATGGCATGGTCAACCGACACACGACAATACCCTATGCCATCGGTGGCAATCGGGCCGTCTGTTTGATGAGAACGGGTCCACCACTTGATCATGCCTCGCTTCGTTCGCGAGGATCGCTTGGACAAAAAACGCTGTGTACCAATCAGAATCGCGACTCCGTCAATCGTTGGTGACACGCTTTCATCGAGCAAAGGTCACAGGCGTAAGGTCGGTGTTCCACATTCTCCCCGAGACCAATCACGCCGCTCACACTTTTGATGGGGCTCATGAGAGACGAGGGGCCCAACGTAATGCCCGCGGGACAATCGGAAGGGAACAGAGAGAACAACGCCTGTTGACCGGTGGTTTCCCAGGAGCAGTAGCCGGGGCTGAAGCGGTTGGTGATATTGTGACCAGACTCTTGCGCAAATGCAGCGACCTCAGCCTCAAGAAGATCCGCCAACGCCTCAGCAGCCATCGACCCGACCGTATCGAGCACGTAGCCTCCAAGCGGATCAACGTCACGCATCATCGCACGGGCCTCCTCCTCGAGACGCCCCCCAATCGTCACAACAAACGCCGCAACCGCCGCCGAGCCGCGAAGCTGGGAACAGACATACTTGCCGACCTTCAAAGTCGCGCGGACCGGAGGCTCGCACACGAGTTCGTCACCTTCAGCACCAAACGCCACAGGAACAACAACCCACATCCATCTGGCATCGATGAGTTCACGCCCTCTCGCGAGCATCGCCTCCACTATCTCGGCAACATATGCCGGCATGGAACGCTGGCGACTCGAATCAGACGATGAGGCTCCCGCGGTTTGACTTGCGGGCCGGCAATATCCCATACCACGGGCCACCCCGGCCGCATCAAGCGTCAACGCATTGGCGTCAACACGATGCTGATGGAAACGGCCTGATTCCGAGGATGGGAACGAGTTGTCCTGGTCGATTTCCATCTCATGCCGCCATGAGGAGTGTGTCGAAAAACAAATCCCACCTAAAGAGTCGGGTAGTGGTTCGCTTTGATCTGTGGGTGCCACTGGCAGCTTGCTGCCAGTGCCGGCACGGCGAACAAGCCATCCGCTGGGCCAAAATGAACCATTACCAAGAACCAGCAGCTTAACCGTTCAAACGGTTGAACTGAATAGGGCGGAGTGCACTGGCTATCAGAGTCCGGTCGGTACTCGGCCGTTGCTGGCCAATCTAAACGAAAAAAGGCCGTCCCCGACAGGACGGCCCTTTAATCGTCTTTACGTTCACATCATCGTCAATGCAAACCTCGCTTTTAGCCCCGTCGCCGTTTCAGCATCGCGAGTCCGCCCAACACCAACAATGAGACCGTCGCAGGTTCGGGAACCAAGGCGATGTTCGTCGAGAAGCAGAGGTTCGACTGCGTCAGGTGCCGTTCAGCGAAGAACAGATCAAACGCGTAATCCTCCCCTTCAACCAACCCAAAGTTGTCGAGACTGAACGAACTGCTCTGCGGTGCATGAACGCCGCCCAAGTCCAGGACGAGAATGTCGTTTACAAAGATGAGAAGGTCGTCGTCCGCGGTGACGTCGAAAACCAAACCGGCTTCATAGTTGAACTCGGCGTGCAGTTCGAGGGTGAAGTGGTAGTTGTGCGGATTCCCCTCGTTGCCGAAGAGTTCGTCGTCGATCGGGAAGAAGGACGTATCCGAGAAGGTATAGACACCGCCCTGACCCGATACTCCGTTGTCCAGAACCAAGTCGTAGTCGGTACTCATGTTGACGCCGGGAACGTCGTTGTACCACTGGTTGAAGTTGGCTGCCCCGCTGGTGGTGGCCGTGCCGGTGCCACCGACGTACACAGGCTTGCGGTCTGCCCCGATGGTCGTATCGACAAAGCCTCTATCGCTGGCAATCGCGCCCTCGAAGTCCGAATGCGACGCGTGAAAATCACGAACGGTGGAGGTCAGCGTGATCGTATCGGCCGCCGCGCTGCCCACGCACATAAAGCCACACACCGCCAACACCGCAAACAGACTGGCCAGATTCTTACGCATCAGTTTCCCTTCCAGCAGAGTCCCAATATCACCCCGGCGCGCGACTCGTCGCCGGTTCTGCCTCAATGAGTGACAACCCCGGTGCCGCACCCCCGGCGGCTCTACGTCATCGCCGAGCGTGCGATAATCGCCAAGCGGCCTCACCGGAATTGCCGGTCGATCCGTTTGTGGGGAATTGGGGCAATCGCAAGGGTGGTAACGATGGCTGACCAAACGCACCAAAACCGCGCGACGGTGTTGGATCGCCACCTCGCATCCGGCAATCGGTGGCCGGACGGCGGGTGCGAGAAATCTCGCACAACGCGAGTGGTTTTCACGAAACATGGGCCTGGTCAATGCGGGTCAATCGTGGTGACAGCAACCTGATGACCATCCGGGAGTTGCCTTGAGCCCCAAAATTCTCTACCTTTCCGGAACCTGCGACTCGGGCCGCGTTGCCCTCCGAGCGTGCCACGATGCAAATGGATTGGCGATGAGGCCGGCCATACCCAAAGTGTGCATGACAAACAGACCATTGGCCGGTTCAGGGAGCCGGAGCTCCCCGCGGATTGCAAACCCGTTGAGGATGCGGTACCCGTGTCCTGTTCGGTTCGACTCCGAAGCCGGCCTATTCACCGCCAGACCCGGAATCCTCCGAGATGTCATCCGGCCGCCGTGCCTTCACCCTAATCGAGTTATTGCTGGTCATCTCGATCATCGCGGGACTTCTGGCCACTTTGCTGCCCTCCCTGGCGGACGCCCGGAGTTCCACCACAGAGACCGTCTGCGCCAGCCGTCTTCGCCAAATAGGCGGCGGGTTGGGCATGTATCTCGGTGATCATGGCGACGTTTATCCCGCTACCGACGACCCCGTGAGCGAGGACCCCTTTTACTGGCTTTGGATGGGACGAGGATTTCGCCGGTATGTCGGGCCCTATCTCGTCGCCGACATTTCCACCCAGAACCCCAACGTCCTGTTCTGCCCGGCCGATCCCGCACCTCCCGAGAAGTACGAACGAACCAGCTTCGCCTACAGTATGGCGTTCTACCACAGCCCCGAGCAGATCAACGCAATGTCGTCACCGGTCGATTGCTACGCGAATCCTCAGCCGGTCCATCCACAATCCACCTCACACGTCCTACAGCCATCTCGAAAAATCCTCGCTGGCGAGTGGAATAGCAACCACCAGCCGTTGGAAAATGATGGTGGATGGTGGGATCCGCGAGGACGGAGGGTCTTCCTCTTAGCCGATGGACACGCCTCCACACACGCCGCCGAGCAGATCAACCCGGCCAACGACGGCCTACCAGACCCGAACCTGACGATCTTCGGCATCCGAGGCTCAGACGTGCCCTGACCGACCGTTGACAAACGCAGCAGTTCTCAGCCACACAGGATCAGAATGGCGCAAATCTCGCATGCAGAAAAAAAGCCATCTAAACACGCTTGTCCTTGGGACTTAAAGGTGCTGGTATATAACTTGCCGCTGCGGTATAGTCCTGTCCCGTTTGTCTCCGTGTTGTCGGCGGAGGCGGGCATATTCAAGAAGACGCGGACTTCGGAAGTCGGAAAACCAATCGTTCACTGGCTGCCGCTCGTGGCTGTTTTGACCCGTTTGGGTTGAACTCGGCCCAGGTGAACAGCCAACC
>CAZTAR010000249.1:0-7164 GCA_964611695.1 uncultured Planctomycetaceae bacterium
GCCGAGTACGGCGTACCCGTCGACGCCTGGCTGCGAACCTGTCGCAGCGCCGTCAGCGCTTCGAGGTCACTGCCGGTCGCCTGATCCACGTACAGGCAGTACACCTCGTCGCTGTTCCAGACGTTGGCCACGTTGATGGCCGCGCCGGGGTTCGCCGCGTCGATCATCGCGCCGGGCACGACAATCTGCATGTTCTCGATCACCGGAATCTGTCCGGTCGCCAGGAAGTTCGCGGCCGTATAGCGGATCAGGTCGAGGATTTTTTCATCCGAGAACACGACACTCCGCACGGCCGGAGGCAAGACCAGGATGTTCGGCTCTGTTCCGCCGGATTGCAGGCGGAAGGCATCCTTCAGCGAGAGGATGTCCTTGCGGATCGTGGGGCTCTCGCCATCCCACTTCACGGACGGCGCTGCCTTCGTGTTCGTCGCCGCCTTGACCAACGCGGCGACACGGGTCTCAACGCCCAGGCGGAGTTTGTTGGTCAGCACTTTCGTTCGCCTGGCGTCGAGCGAGCCTGGGTTCGCATCGTTGTTCCGGATTTCGTCGGGGATTCGGCTCTTGAGACTGTAGCACTTAACCGAGCCGGTTTCGTAGGTCTTGGTCAATTCGACCTCCGCCGCCGGGGTGCCGGGAGCGCGCTTGGTGCGATAGTCGAGCTTGATGTCCTCGCGCCCGTACTTCGCATACTTGTATTCGTCGCGCTGCACCGTGGCGACGGGCGCGATCTGGTCGGCGATGTAGGGACCGCCCGCGCCGAGTTCGACCACCATCCCCGTGAGGACCGGATCGGGCGCGACGTCTGATATCTTTCCGAGTGGCATTTGTCATTATCTCCATGCGTTGATGGTTTGTTGGTTTCAGTCACGTCCGACGCGAAAGCCTTACGAGGCGTTCGCGCCCGGCGTCACATAGCGGGTCCACTGGACCATGACGGTTTCGCCAACGGCGGCAGCGCTCAGTGCGAAGCCGACGCACTGGTAGAGGACCGTCGCCGTCGTTCCACGCGCGACGACTCTCCCCGACGCATCCGGCACCAGTTCGTCGCCGGCGGCAATCGTGCCGCCCGCCTCCACCGGGAGCATGCCGGCCGTGGCGATTGAGATTTCCTCGCCGGCCACGCCCGACACTTCCGCCACGCCCAACGCCTTGTCCGTGTTGGCCGTGTCGACCATGTCGACCTGCTCATGGTCGGTCGCATTCACCTTCACAAGCCGCTTCTCCGTAACCGCCTCCGAGCATTCTCGGGAGATGCGATCGAGCACGCGCGGCTCCAGGAACTTCGTAGCCATTTCAAACTCCTTCGCTGATCCGAGGCGTCACTCCACGCCTGCGGCGGCTATCCATAGCCTATGTGTCTACAGTTCGCCGCAAGCGGCCATCGCTTCCTCGTAACTGCACTTGTTCGCCTTCTGGTATGCCTTGACGCGCTCGTGGTCGCCCATCCGGTCCGCATCGAATCGGCTGGCGTTGGCCACGATCGCATCGTCCGATTTCGCCGGCGGTGTCTGCGACTTGTTCGCAACGACGCGCCCGTCCGCCGGAAACGTCCCCGCCGGCACAAGTTGCATCGCAGCCTCGGCATCGTCCGGGTTCGCCTTGTAACGAGTCTCCCAGGCCGCCTTGTTGGCCTCACAAATCCGGCCATCGCTCAAACCCTTGCCGATGAACGTGGCACAGTTGATCGCCACAAGCTGATCGGTGGACTGCTGCACCTGCTCGCGCAGCTTCTGATGCTCCGACATCGGAACGTACTGCATCGGGTCGGGCGATGTCGGCTGGGTCTCCTTGAGCTTGTTGACCGCCGCAACGACCTCGTCGTCCTTGACGACTGTCTCGGGGTCCAGTGAGACGGCCTTGCAGACCGCCGCGCGGAAGTCCGAGTGGCCTGCCGCGCCTTGGCTCAATGCTGTGATGGCGTTTACGCAAGTTTCCTCGTCCGCGCCATCCGCCAAACCGAGGGCTTTTCTGATCGCATCCATGTCGATCTCCTTGTCTAAGACGTCCTTGTTTCTATCACCGCCGGCGGCGGAGTTGACGATGGGTTTCATGCCGACGATTGCCGGCTTGTTGGTCAGGGCGACAGAATGCAGGCCGACAATCCGGCGATCCCGTTTACGCACGAGCGCGACGGGGGACAGGTAGCGGTACTGTTTGGCCTTCACATACTCCGCGCCCTCCGCCGTCCATTCGACGTTCGCGAAGATTCCTTCGCCCGGAACGACGTCCAGCGACTTGATCCACCCGGCGGCGGGTGCAGCCCCGGTCGGAGACGAGTACTCGCCGCCGAGCGTTTGATGCTCCAAGTCGATCGCCACGTCCACACCGTGTGCCACAAAGGCTTCCACGACAGCTTGGCAGGCGACATCGTCGGCAATGAAGTCGCCGGAAAAACTTGCGACTTCACCCAACGGAACGACCAGGATGCGTTCCGGCTCCTCAACCGAGATCGCGACACGGTTGACGCCCAGCCTCTGTTCAACGTCGGTATTCACTCGACTATCTCCCAACTGCGTTCACGCGCGAACGCCGCGAAGGTTTCCTGCAAAACTTCTGGGAATCGGGACAACCGCAGCGGTTCGAGGTTCGCATACTCCGCCGGGTCCCACTTGAACCCCGAGTCCCGCGACTGTTGTTGGTCCAGTGCGGGGTTCTCCACCCGCGCGGAGTCCTGCATCTCTCCCGCTTCCAACTCTTCTTCAAAGACCGGCTCATCTTCACAATCACACCAGAAGTGCAGCGGCGGAAAGAACCGGCGATCGTTGATGCTGAAGACCTTGCCGATCACCGGCTCGCAGATCGGGCACGACTCGCCACTGTTCACGAAACGCCAGGCGTTGACCTCAAACTCGTGATACTGCTTCAGCCTTCCGGCAGCGTGCGCCATCGCGAAATTTTGATAGTGAACGATGTCGCCGTGCCAGGGGTTTTCGCCGGTCCAGCCGTTGCGGTCGAACATGTCCGGCAGCCGCAAACGAAAATCCCGGGAGGTCTCGCCGGCCTCGATCGACGCCGCCAACTCGCGATGGACCATCGCGAGCAGGTCCATGTTCCACACGCCCGCGACGCGCCACGCCCGAGACCGGGCCTGCGCGTCCAACGCTTCAAAAACGTCGGGGGTTAGGCCGACGCGATCACGCAAGGAATCGATCGCCTCCACAAAAGGTATGGCTTCGAAGTCGATTCGTTCCGCGTTCGCGACCCATTTGAATGCGTCGCTCTTTGGTCGGCGGCTATTGGCTTGCACTCTCTCTCTTACATGCAATCGCCCGGCCAACTCACCCGCGACCAGAAAGTCATTCTCCAGGTCAACCATGTCCTCGATCGCAAGTCGATCGAACAGCAAGGACAATGTGTCCAAAGCCTGTTCCAGCGAGCCTTCCCGTTCAATGTGCGTGGCGACCTGTGCAACCACGTTGCGCGTGTGCGCCTGCGAGGCAAGCACGGCGGCGACAATCCAACCTACCGCCTTCGCGGCGGCGGTCTTCCGCCGAGCGACAATCTCGGTGAGGTGGCGATTCGCAATAGTCACCGTGTCGTGACCGCAAGTGCATCGATTCGGTGTAGCAGCGTTCGCGGACGGCTCACCCCCGCCGCCGAACGGATCGAAGCCCCCACGCCTTCCCGGCAACGGTTCATCACGATTGTCTGAATCCAACAGCGGAATCCCGAGTTCATCTTCGACGATGCTCTTGGGAACCTGAGCCCCAAGCTCATTTACCGCCAGCGAGAGAAGCTCTCCAGTTTGCTTGAGGTCCTTCTCCTCCTCAGTCACACGCCGGAAAAACGGCGTCGCGATGACAGCGTCCTCTCCGAACTTGTAACGCACCAACGGCACAAGCAGTTGATCCCGGATCGTCGCACCCTCCTTACGCGAATCATCCTCCGTCAAATCCTCACGCACCTCGCTGTGGACCTGCGCCGCCGCCCGAGCGCCGCCCGTCTCACCAATCTCCGTCGTCAGCGTCTGCCCCACAAACTCCTTGCTGAATTCGGCGTCGAAGTACTTGACGACGCGCTCGTGCGGCCACTCCCCTTTCGCCACCGCCGCCTCAACCAGTTCCACCTCCGCCCCGAGCGGCAACAAACCGCCACGGTTGATCCCCATGTCGCGGATCAACTGAACCAATGCCTCCTTCGTAACCTTGTCGTCCTCTTTGTACTTCGCCAGTGTGATCGGCAACCCAAATCGTTCGATCCCCGCCAACCACCACTTGCGACCCGTCGCCTTGAACATGTAGCCCAGCACCGCCCCGCGCAAGAGCCCCCCGCGAAACCGGTTGCCCCCAAGCGCCCGAGGCGTGTGAACAATGAATTGCCCCGCCGGATAATCTTCCGCCGCGATCCCGTCGGGTGCCTCATCACTCTTGAACCGGATCAAACTCGTGTCGCGCGGGTCCGCACACAACTGCGAAAACGGAATCGGCACAATCGCCACCGGCCGGCGTGAGCCCCCGACCGTCTCCCAAAGAAGCTCCGCCGTCGAAGTCGTCCGCCCGATCGCCTCCGCCAAGTGACAGAGCACTGTCTCCAAACCCTCCATCTCGCCGAGCACTTCCAGACAGTACTCATGCGTCTTCTCCGCAAGTTCCTCCTTGATGCGCGGGCTCTTGCCGACCTGGTCCGCCGGCAGCAGTTCCCAATCCTTGCCGGTGAGCGCCCGCAAACGCTGGTTGTAGACACTGTCCAAGTGGCCGTCGCGTTCCAGCATCGTGTTGAACAAACTGTCTTGCTGTGCGGGATTCCCGTAAGCCGCGGTCCGCAGGATGGCAACAACACGCTCCGCTTGGAGATCGCCCGCGAAGAGCATCGACGCCGCCGCCGAATCCGGCATGACAATACGTCCGCGCTTCGGTGGAGCGCCTTTGCCAAGGCGCCCGCCGACAGCGTTGGCCACTCTCGTCAGGAGTCCGCTCAAAACAATCCCTCCACACCCATAAACGTCAGCTTGCCGACCGGCTCAATTCGCGGCGTCACGTAGTGCTCTTCAGACGCCGCCAACAAACCCAACGCATATGCCCAGAATTCATCCGCGTGGCCGGCATCATCCCGCTCCGCATCGAACCGTTCCTTACCCGCTGCCGTCACAATCTTCTTGATCTTGTGCAGCCCTTCACGGATTTGATCGTTTACCGGAATCCGCGTCCGCCGGTCCTGACAATATTCCTTCGCGCGGATCGCCATGTCGGCCTTCGACTTCAGCGTGAAGTCGATCCCCTCGACGCGAAACTCCCCAAACTCGCGCTGCGCATACTCTACGATCGACCGGCCAAAGCTCCCGATGTCGATGCACGCCCGTACCCAGTTCGGCAGCGACTTGAGCAATGCAATCGCCCGCTCCGTCTGTTCCGGCATCGTCATGTCGACAAAGATGACAATCTGCCGGGTCCAAAGCACATCGCCGACCTTCTCGAAGATCCAAATCACCGTCAGGTCATGCTTGCGGCCGACATCCATCCCCACATAGAGCGGTCCGCCCGTGTAACCGGTGAGCGGTTCCCCAGGCTGGGGGCAACGATCGTCCTCGCAAGTGCGGATCAGCGTGTAGTCGAGCCAAGCCGTCGCATCTTCGCTCGGCTGGCACATGTACTCTTGGAGGAAGGCGTCCTCGCTCCTGGACTTGTCCCGACAACTTTCCAGGAACTCCCCGCGCGTCATGCTGGTGCCGGCAACGCTGTTGATCTTCTCAACGATGCCCTGCGCGATCGCATCGAGGATCGTCACGCGGTGGTAGCTGAAAACCGGTGTGATCCGAAGCTCTTTGGCTTTCGCTTTGATGTGGCCGTAAGGCGGAAACAGGAATCGATTCGAGAAGTCTTCGATGCCGAGTTCCCGGAGTACCCGTTTGCAGTCCTCAACCCACCGGTTATAGACCCGACCCACACCGTTCGGCGTCGACCACACGCGCAGCGTGCCCCCCCATTGCGTCACGGGCGACGCCGCGTCGTACATTGCCTCCGGATCATCATGGAAGTCGAACTCGTCCAGGCCGACGTCGCCGCCCTTCGACCGAAACCGCCGAGGACTGCTCGACATCGCCACGATCTTCGTGTTGTTCGGACAACGAATACAGAATGCCGTCGCCACCCGCTTCGTCACCGGGTCTTCAACCTCCATCGTGAAGCGATCGGCAATCGTGCCGAACAGCCGACGCGCAAAGAAGTCGCAGTACTCGATGAACTCCATCGCCGCCGATTCGTCCGCGCTGCTGAACCAGTAGTCGACGTTCCGTGGATTCGTCTTGCGGTACCGCCGCGAGACCGCGTCGTAGGCCTCGCACCAGGTCCAACCCGTTCGCCGTGACTTGTCGCCGAGCTTCAGCGGCGATTCGTCTTCGATCCACGCAACCTGATACGGCAGCAGAATCCCCCCGACCGTTTGACCGGTCTTCAGCGGCGTCAGGATTGTGGGGGCCTGCGTCATCGTTACTCACCACGCATGATCTTGTCGATCATGTCGTACACGTCCTCGCGACTCAGTGTCTTGCCGTCCTCCGTCCGCGCTTCGACATCCCGCCGAATGTCCTTCGATAACTGCTCGATCTTGATGTCGTGCAGTTCCGCCGCGCGCTTCTCGGCGAACTCGTCGATGGTCAAGCGCCTTCGATCCGCCAGCGCTCTCAGGGCCGATGCGATCCCGAGGAAGTGTTTCGTCTCGCCGGTGAAAGCCTTCTCGATCATAAGATCGATCAGCAGTGTGTCGGCCTCCTTGAGACCGGATTCCGCCGCCGGCTGGGGCACGACCTCCCCCTTGTGCTGCTCGCGTAGCCGCTCCACGTATCCACGGAAGGTCCGTGGTTTTATCCCCCGCTCGACCAGGTTGAACTTGCGATAGACGCTTGCCGCCGAGTGGTGAGCGTGCGACAGAATCCACTCGTCGACCTCGCGTCGCAGCGCTTCGGGCAAACCATCCATCGCTTCGGGGCGACCGGCACTCATTCATCACATCCTCCGCCGCACGGACTTGACGACCTTGACACGCTCACGGAGCTCCTCACGGGCATCCATCACAGCGGTTGCCTTGCGGAGTAGTTCTTCCGCATCGCCGTCGAGGATGTCCTCCGCTTTCGATTTCAGAAACGGCTCGCATTCCGCGATCAGGCGCTTCGCCAACGCGTTGCACCTGGCGACCTGTTCCTTCATTTCGTTCGTGGCGTCGGCGAGT
>CAZTAR010000250.1:0-7161 GCA_964611695.1 uncultured Planctomycetaceae bacterium
TCTTGGCCATCGAGCCGCCGATCGGCATCTTGATGCTCTTGATCAACCACTTGGCAGCCTCGCTCTCCGGCTGGCATAATGCCAACTCTCGCTCGCCGTATTCCGTCTCATCCGGATCGATCAACTTCCCCCGCGTGTAAAGGACGCGCTTCGCAAGGCCAGGATTCCGCTTCCAGAGCAACACGACACTGTACGGTTCCAGGCGGTGAAGCACCTCGATCTCCTGCTCCGCGCTCATTCCGGAAGGGAGCAACTCTTGCTTCACCAATGTACAGCGATAGTCCTTGACGTTCGCGACATGCTGGGCTCGGGCTTCGACCAAGGCTGCCAGAGGGTCTTTCCGAATTAACTCTTCGAAGCGGTTGACCGGTGCCAGTTCAGACGCATAGACCAACTCCGAGCTTCGATTGATGACGACCTCATGGTCCTGATCCACGAGCTGGTAGTACAGCATCCCCGCGAGAATCAACGCAAAGAAAATCTCGATTCGCCGACGGGTGTTTAGCCTTGACTCTTTAGGCATTCGCCTTTTTCCTCGCCAATGCTCGACAAGACGCACTGACGCTAACTGAACTTCCGCCTTCAATCGCGCGAAATGCGCATCTCGCGCACACGGCGGTCGCACACCTTCTCTGCTCTATCATCGGCCTCGGACCTTCACGGCCTTAGGGAAGCTCAAGAGTTCTCCACGGCGAGACCTATTATCAGTACAGGCACTGCGGGTCGCCTGTCATCCAAGGGCGTGTATACCCCGCGCCATAGCTTGGTGGCCACTGATGCCTTGCAGCTTCAGTATCCCTATACACGCTACTCACAGCACTGTAGCAATCGAATCAGAACCAGTCAACGCGAATCCGCATCTTCTCAGACCTGGCGGTTTTTTCGCTAACGCCTGCAACCTCATACAAAAAAAGCGGTTACATCTGATTAATGGAGTCAAACGTGGGGCTGATACAAATTGGCCATGGAGATATAGGACGCGACGGAGGCTGGAACGAGGTAACGGATCGGCAGATTTGAGGCAACCCGCCGGCGAATATCGGTGGCACTGATATCGATGGCTGTGGTTGCACAGCACTGATCTAATAGCGATTCTGCATGTGCCTTCCCCACCGCCGAGGCGAGCTGAGCCATATCCGGTTGTGTCCAGCCCGGTCGTGTTGCCGTCACGATGGTGACGCATGTCACCAACTCCGCGATCCGCCACCATGTCACGAGTTCCGGGAGCGAGTCGGCTCCGATGATCCAGTGCAACGCCGCCGACTCCCCGAGTTCGGATCGAAATGCCGACACGGTGTCGATCGTGTAGCTTGGCCCTTTGCGTTGCATCTCGATGTCGGAGACCGTAAAAAGCGGATCGCCCTCAACGGCGAGCTTCGCCATCGCGATGCGCTGACTTGTCTCCGTCAACGCGGCGTTGGGTTTGTGCGGGGGACGCGGGGCTGGAATCAGGATCACCTGGGAAAGGTCGAGTTGCTCCGCGATGCTTCGGGCCGAAATCAAGTGGCCGAAGTGGATCGGATCGAAACTCCCGCCGAAGAGTGCAATGCGCTGGGTCGTAGACTGGGCCGTGGACATAAGCTTTTGGTCTCGGACCGATGCAACACCGGTTGGCGGCACCCTAAAACGATGTTCCTGCATTCCCCTCTGCAATTGATTGGCGCAGGCTATGGCTGCGGGATCGTAGCGGTATCCGCCTCTGCGGCGGGCTTGCCGCTCTCATCTCCAGGGGGCGCTGCCTCAGGCATCACTGAAGCCACCGTGTCGCCATCCTTGGATGAAGGAGACGCGGCGGTGTTCCAGGTAATGTCGAGCACGAAATCCGAAATGTCGAGAGACGCCTTAACGGACTCTCCCGCCTCTGCTTTCACCTCTGTCCGGCCTTGTAATACAAGGTAATATCCGCGCTGTGGTTCGAGACGCACGTCGAACGTGAATAGGTGAACGGAGCTTGATGAGCTTGGCCCTTTGGTATCGTCGCCCATCACCAGATCTTCCTGCCGAATCACCAACCCGTTCGTGTCCTTGACGAAGAACTGGAGGCTCACAGAAGAGGTGCTTCCGATTATCTTGGCCTTTTCGCCGTCGATCCGCCCAACCTCATCGGACTCCAAAGCGCGAAGACTCAGCTTCACGATACTTGCCAGCGGCGAACTGGTAGCGTTGTCGAAACAGTAGCCGAGTTGGATAGCGCCCCAAGCCGAACCGCCGTTGGTCGCTTCGGCACTGCAGCCGCCAGTGTCTTTACCAAAGGGATCTGTCATGCCGGACGCCGAACCATCCTCACCGGACTTCCGCGAAACGATGTTGAATGTCGTATCCCGAGGGATCGACAGGCGGCCCACCGCGAGCATGGCCTGATCGAGGTCCGGTCGCTCTTTTGCGGAGCGGCGCACATTCAAGCCAGCGTCGCCACCGCCACAACCGCTCAAGAGGATCATCAACGCCAGTCCGGTCGAACACAGCAAGTGGCTGTTTCGGTTCACGCTTGTTGCTCGGCTCATTTTGTTCATGGTTTGCACTATAACGTCTCAAGAAACTGGTGTAACGATGTTAGAACCTGACCTAGTGCTCTGTCACTGGTCCACTGATGGGTGCCACTGGCGACTGGCCCGCCAGTGTCCTGTGAGCGATTGCTGGTAATTTCGCACTGGCGGACAAGCCGCCAGTGGCACCCACGTCGCCCGCGTATCCCCCAGATGACGCATGACAGAGCACTAGGGTTTAACCTCTGTGCCGGACGGCGGCAGCGTCGCCTTCCTGGGCCAATCGCTAATTCATCGTTGGCGACGGAGACCAAGCCTATGCCCGGATTCGGCCCATGTAAAGTGTGGGAATCTCCCACTTAGAAACTATCTCAGGATACCCCAAGACTGTGCCAAGCCGATTCTGGCGCCGCCGTCTCGGCGGTGAAAACACAGGCGAGACGCCTGTGCCACAATCCTGAGATAGTTTCTTAGTGTGCCGCGGGGGCACCGGATGGGCTCCGGACGGGTACTGGCACAAAACGCACCTCCCCTTCCTCACAATCCGCTCCGACGCTGAAGTTGCGGACCTTCCAGTTCGGCGAGTCCTTCTCGTCCAACCAGTAGGTGTTGTTCTCTTGGCCGGACCAGTAGCGATCACGCCCGCCGACATCGAGGAAGAGGGCCACCGATGTCGCATCGGCGAAATAGACATTCGGCACGGGCCTCTCCGCATCGCCTATGTTGAACCGCTCCTCGACTTTCGCCATGCCCGGCTTATTCTTCGGATCACTCTTGTACGTGTCGTCGCCGCCGATGTCGATCACGGCGGTCATGCTGCGGTTGATGTTGTAGCTGATGCCGTTCTGATTGACCTCGTACAAATCGTCGCCGCCGATATCAACGTGCAGGGCAACCGTAAAGTCGTGCCCCCAACCGATGCACATATTCGACGTTTCCTCGGCAAGGTGCTTATCGTCACCACCTTCATCGAGCAACGCGCCTATACAGAAGTGGGCGCCGGTGCCCTGGGAATAACAGACGCCGCGATACTCATCGTTGCCCGTGCCGTCATACAGCAGTCCGATCCCGAACCAGTAGCCGGTCCCCATTGTCCAGCTTCCAGAGACATACTTGTCATCGCCTTCGATGTCGATCAAGGCTCCGAGCCCGCCGGCCCAGGAATGCCCGTCACAACCATCGCCCCGGCGTCCCATCGCGCAACCCTGCGCGTTGCTGACGGACACATCGTGATCCGGCGAGTGATACGACGGTCGCCCCGTCACCTTTGCGCTTCGCACGGCGGTGTACGAATCGTTTCCCTTCCTGTCGGCCAACACACCAACACCCGAGACGCCGCCGAGCCCCTGTCCGTCGGCATAGAGTGTGTACGCGTCGTCGCCGTCGCAGTCGAACATCAGGCCGACGCCGAAGTACCCACAGCCTTGGCCGTTGAATTTCGCGAAGTACGTGTCCGTGCCACCCAGATCGGCACACAATCCCAATCCGAACTGCCCCACGCCCTGTGCGTATTGGTCGGCTTGATAGTCGTCGTTACCGGCGCCATCGATCAGCACGCCGATCCCGCACATCCCGGCGCCCTGTGCCGGTTGGCTCGACACGTAACGATCATTACCACCACAATCGAGTAACAGCCCAATCGGTCGATCCGCCGTCGAGGCCGCCACGCCGCCGGTGAAGAGATCGTTCCCGCCGAGATCAACCACCAGAAGCGAGTCGACGCCACTCACTTCGTCGTCTCCGCCACCTCGAATGCGGATCCAGCCCCAGGGTGAACGCCAGTCGAATGCAAATTCCGGCACGTCCTTCAGGCAGCCCGACTTCACCAGTGCAATCCGGGCATCCTCCAATGCCTGAACACACTTTTCACCAGCGTACCAGAGGCTCGCCTGGTCGAGCGTCTGTGCCACATCATCGAACTCCGGGCAGTAGTCGTAGGCATCGACCTGTTCGTGCCCGACGTTGTAGCGACGCGCGACGACAGCTCGCTTCTTGCCGTCGACATTGCGAAACGCGAGGTCCGTCCATCGGTGGGCATCAATGATCGACATGATCAGGCGGCCGAGAATCGGTCGGACCGCTTCCGGAATGACCGTCGCTTGCGCTTCGAGATCCTTCTTGATCTCGGGATAGGGCAAGTCCATATAAAAAGTGAACGGCACCGTTGTTCGACCGGCGGCCCGGTGCAGTTGGAGAATCGCCTCGACCAGCGGCGTCTGCGCCTTGGGCAGGTTTGTCGCGTAGCCGCGCATCGCGCCGTATTTCGGATTGACGCCCAGAACGTGCACGGCGTTGTACAGATTCGAGGTGCCGCGGCCCGCGTCCTCGTCGAGGGTGCCCGGGTCCAGGCGTTTGCGAGCTTCCTGGCCGAGCAGCCGTGTGTATGTAATCGTGTCCAGCGGTTCGGCGAACAGGCTGTCAAAGGCCCGAAGCTTGTAGGGAATGTTCGCGGGATACTTCGGCCACCAACCCTTCGGCCGCCAACCGAGATCCGCCCGTTTCATGCCGACCAGGTCCAGCGTCTCGTCCAGGGTGTCACGCTGTTGCCCGACGGCCAATTGGACAAATACAATACCACTCAGGCACGCTATCAATTTTTTTGTGAATGAGGTGTTCATCATGCCGATCTGTGTAACATGATTCGGCATCGGACACAAGGCGGCTCGTGAAGAGCCCTTGGCCTTGACCTCGTCCTCGGCCGTGAAGGGAACTTGCGTATCATCGCTGAGTACTGGTATCAGTCGGGTGCCACGGGCGGCTTGCCCGCCCGGGCCGGCACTGGCAGCAAGCTGCCAGTGGCACCCTTCTACGAAACGATACCAATACCCACCGCTGCGAATCGCCTCGACTCTTTCGCCTTTCATGCGTAGACTGCCGGATTCTGAGATGCTGGTAAGACATCGATTTCGCCGGATGATGTGGGATGCTCGAAGGATTACAGTCAAAAGGACGCCCGGTCGGGCCCGAATCCACTTCGCAGGGACCGTCCCGGATGGGTGCGCTCATATCCCTCCTGCGCCTACACTGGTTCATCCGGTTGCGTTGGGGTTTCATTGGCGCGGCCGCCGTTGCGATGGTACTCGAGTGGTTGCTCACGCCCGAGAGCCATCGGCCGTGGCAATTGTGGCTATTGCTCGTCATCCTGATCGTGATCAATCTCTTCTGGATGGGGATCTCCCGATTCCTGCACGGCCAAATCGCGGAAGCCGAAGAGGTCGCCAAAGACCAGGTCACGCGCGGCGCGCTGCTTTTCGCCAACGCCCAAATCGCCGTGGACCTCTTGTTGCTTACGTTGATGATTCGGTATAGCGGTGGTGTCGAGAGCCCCATGGCCATGTTCTACCTGTTCCACATGGCCATCGCCTCGCTGATGCTTCGGAGATGGCAAGCGCTCTTGCAGGGCGGCTGGGCGATCCTGCTCTATCTGATGCTCGGTTTGGGCGAGCTAACGCATTGGGTGTCTCCCCACTTCCCATTGTTGCCGAGCATGGCGGATATTGGACTCCATGCAATCCCGGAGTTCGTTGTGGCGGCGGTGGCGATTACCGCCTGCGGCATCTGCGGAATGCTCTACTTTACACAGTGGATCGCGGCGAGGCTGGACGACCGGGAACGCCGGTTGCGCAGCGCGCTGGATGCCCTTCAAGTATCACAAGCGGCAATCACGGATTTGCAGCATCGTCGCTCGCGTTTCATGCAGACGGCAGCGCATCAGCTCAAGACGCCCCTCGCCATCATCCAGACATTCGCCGGCCTGATCCGGGACGAAGTCGTCCAAGGCCAGGCCGTGCTCGACACGTGTAAGAAGATCATCTTCCGATGCCGCGAAGGCATCACCCAAGTGACCGAACTCCTCACGCTCGCACGTTTGCAGGAAGCCGACCCGACGAAACGTCCCGATAGTATCACGAACGTCGGCGAGGTCGTCTTGGAATTGTGTCAGAAGTACGAGCCACTCGCGGGCGACAAGAACGTCGAACTCTCCTACATAATTCCGCCCGATCTCAATCTCGACGCACAAGTGGCACACGGCGATCTTTGCGACTGTCTGGGCAACCTCATCGACAACGCGATCAAATTCACCCCCGGCCCCGGGACCGTGAGTGTGTCCGTCGGGAGATGCGAGGCCCCCCCACCCCCCGGACTGGAGCCTGACTCGGAATCGCACCACATCAAGGCCACGTCAAGTGGAGATAACGTCTTTGTCACCGTCACCGATACGGGCATGGGCATTGACCCCGAGAGCCTGCAAAGCGATGCGAACAGCGGCAGCGGCGGCGGGAAGGGAACGGTCTTCGACGCCTTCCGGCGTGGAAACAGCGCGCTGGCCGCTGGTATTCCCGGCACAGGCCTCGGCTTGTCGATCGTGCTGGAAGTCGTCGAACAAGCAGGCGGGCGAGTCCACGTCCACTCGGCCGTCGGGCAGGGCTCCTCGTTCACACTCATGTTCCCAACACACAAGGCGGCTTCCGCTGGCGCCCACGCCATTCGAAACACGCGGGCGAGCCATGTCGTCATCGAGACGGACTAGTATTCCGTCACAGATGTTATGTGGATTAGTGCTCTGTCACAACGAAATGTGCGGGTTGGGTGGAACGGGCGTCTCGCCCGTGCAAGGCCGTGGCAACGTGATTTCGCACGGGCGAGACGCCCGTTCCACCTGAAGATCGAGGCG
>CAZTAR010000251.1:0-7154 GCA_964611695.1 uncultured Planctomycetaceae bacterium
CGCAACGGGCTTTCATAGAAGAGCCGCGCGCGTCAGCAAGCGGTCAGCGTTCGACGATGTGGTGGGCGAACAAGCTAGTAATTCCCGTCGGCCACGGGAGGCCGACGCTACCGCCATTCTTGCTTAAACTGATCTACAACTGCAACACTTTCACATCCCCCGGCTCCAACAGGCAATGTAGGCGGCTGCCTTGGATTACCGGCTCGCGAGCGGATGGTTGGATTTCGAAAAGCGTCGTGCAAGTTCGGCGGCGACGGAATCGGTCGGGCAGGCCGGAGAGAACCGCTCTGTGTTTGCGGTGGAAGTCGATGTTGGCGACGACGATCAGGGCTGATTGAACGGCCTCGACCTGCCAACCGATGGCGAGGATGGACTTCCGGCTGGTGGCGACGATGGGCGGAAAGTAGTTCCGGGCGTCGGCAAGGTCGTCGATAAATTGTCTCCGCAGATCCGCAGCGAGAGCCAACATCGCGATCATGCCCGTCGCGCCTGAGTTCCGCCAATGCAACGCGGTGCGGTCAAAGTACGCGAGCTTGCCATAGTCGGGATCACTTCGCGGCAAGGTGAATCGGCCGCTTGGCAGCATGTCGAGGCCGAGGTTCAAAGGCTGGCGTTCGAGCAGTTCAAACCCGCTGTTCACGAAAGGGATTGCCGAGGGGAGGAAGTAGTTCAGGACGCCGACGAGCCGCGCGAACCCTTTTCCTCCTTCTCGCATCACGGCACGGGGCGTGTCCGGGGTTTCTGGGGTTGCCAGCACCGGCAACGAGGCCGCGGGCAACATGTCGCGAACGAAAATGTGGAGTTCGCCGTTTCGGTGTCGGGGCTGATGATACCAGGACGCGCCAATAATGGCGTTGTAGCCGTCGCGGCGGGCGGCACGGTCGTTGTCGTGGCTAAGCTCCTCCGCGAGAAAGGCAAAGTCGGGGTCTTTTTGGCGTGGTTTCTCGATAATCATTCGCTGCAATTCAGGCGGGAGCGCGTGGCCCATGTCAATCCTGGCGCCGTCGATTCCGAATCGCTGATAGAAGGGCAGGATATTGGCGAGCTTCCGCCAGAGCGGGCGGTTCGGTCTCCGGCCGGGAAACTTGCTCGCCTTGATCGTGTCGGTGAAGACGTAGGGCGGTTGCGCGGCCGCATCGAGCAGGTGTGGGGCGGAGGCGATCGGGTGGTCGAGGAACAGCCGAAAGAAAGTCACGTCCGACCAGGGTGGTTGGGGGTCGTTCATGCAATCGGAAAAACCAGGGGGCGTGATGACGCCGAACTCACGGCCGATTGCGCCGAGTAAGTCGCGCGGGCGCCGGCGCCGGCAGCGTTTAACAAACTCTTGCCACCATTGCGGTTCGGTGACGTTGGGCGCGTGCCGGAATTTCGCCAGATGCGAGCGGATCGCCTCGTGATTGTGGATGGCCTTTAACTGCGAGGGCTTGGGGATACCACTTTCGTATTCAGGCAGCATCGGTGGGCCAAAACCGCCCTCCGTGCGGATGTCGATCCAGTAAAACCACTCGGGATGCTTAAGAAGAAAATCGCTGTCGCGCGAGGCGGTCCTGGGTGCGAGATCGACCAGGACGCGTATCCCCATCGCATGGGCGGCCTCCACGAACGCGGCGAACTGTTCTTCGAGACTCAGCCCTTTGGGGTCAAGCAGGCTGTCGCGGAGGTCGGGCTCCAGTTCGAAGAAATTCTTGGCAGCGTAGGGACAGCCGATTTCGCCTTTGCGGAACGCCCGGCTGATCTTGGTAACAGGGAGCATGTAGATGGCGTCGATCCCCATTCGCGCCAATAGCGGCAAGATCAAGATCGATTTGAGGAACGTTCCGGTTTTGGTTCGTCGGTTCGGTTGGAGATGGCCGTCGCCGTGGTGGTCCCAGGCGGTGGTCAACCGGACCAACATGCCGTAGATGTTGGCCCTGCGGATCCAGTCACCGCCGCGTCGTTGGATCCCGCCGTCTTGTACGCGGTTGCCCGTGAGTCGCTTGATGCCCCGTGAGCGAGAGAGGCTTTTTCCCCCCAAGCGACGCCCGTCTCTGGCCGGCAGGATGACGCGCTCCAAGCATTCGGCGAGGAATAGCTTCGGGGCGACGACGACAAGACCATGCTTTCCGCGGAGATGGCTCGCGCCGGCATAGCCCCAACAATTCCAGATTGCGGGAATCCTGTAGTGAGTTCGACGCCTGCTGCGCGCGGAGCCCTTGAGGCGGTCAGCGAGGCGATCAAGAGCTTCTCGTGGCTGATTCGGCATGCGGGGCATAGTCTAATGTGCGATCTCGTCCACGTACAACGAAGCGGACTGTGACACATCGCCGCCCGCGTGAGCGACGATCTCCCGATGGGGAACTCAATCCGAGCCGGAAGCGCCAGCGCGGGGTTTGGGCTGATGGCTCACTTTCGCCGAGGTGTGCCACTGGCAGCCTGCTGCCAGTGCCGGCACGGGCGGTCATGCAGTCTCAAGAGTGGGGGGCAGGCCGTCCGTGGCATCAAAAGGAAAACACGACCGGATTTTCGTTTGGGTTCCACTTGCTCACCGTCGCCCGGGACCGTGATTCAGGCACCCACAGCCCGATCGTCCTGTGAAATTGGGTGTGATTATCTGGACTTGTTTGTTGGTCGACGTGGGTTTATGATAAAGGTCCGGCCAGGCGCTCCGGATAGGCGCGGTTCCCCCCAGCTGCGCTCCGGACCCTGGCCCTTTTTCATCCCGGACATTTTGACAATCAGGGAGTGAGTCTCCATGGCTGACGAAGATCAGAAACTGCAAATTGATGATGACTGGAAGAGTGAGGCGGCGGCCGAGAAAGAACGGCTGGCACAGAGCACCGAGGCCGCAGAGAAAGCTGCCCCCGCTGGAATGCCTCAGGCCGACTTCACCGGGCTTGTTCAGATCCTTGGGATGCAGGCGATGGTCGGACTCGGTGGGATGGCCGGTCCCGGCGGGCAGCAGATTCCGCCGAATCTCGATTTGGCCAAGCACTACGTTGACCTACTGGAAGTGCTCGACCAAAAGACCGCCGGCAACCTCACGCCCGAAGAAAAGCAGCACATGGACACCACCCTCCATCAGCTCCGCTTGGCCTACGTGGAGATGGTCCAGCAGGGCGGGCCGGTTCCACCGCCTGCACCGGGCTTCGGAGGATAAGGCTTGTGCCACTGGCGGCTTGTCCACCAGTGCGATTTTGCCCGCAACAAGTAGACACAGAACTGTTAGAGCAGTTGAAGAATGCATGTAGCGGCCGACGCCGTTTCGGCCGTCGAGAACCGTTGGTTTTTCACGTCCGACACAGCATCGGACGCTACAGCCAAACTTGAACTGCCATGGACACAGAACACTGGCGGGCAAGCCGCCAGTGGCGCCTTGGCGTCATCAGGGTTCCTTGATGTCAGGCCATTCGACAAGCAGCCGGCAGGCTTGATCCTGTATTTTCGTGAGTGGTCGGGTCTTCGCTGCCTGGTTGTAGTAGAACGCGAAGGCAAGCCACTGATCCGAGTGGGTGTGAATGTAGCCGGCGAGCGTTCTCACCCCATTGATATACCCGGTTTTTGCGAAGATTCGGCCTTTGGTACGCGGATTGCGCAGCCGCTTCTTGAGGGTTCCGTCTATCCCCGCGCACGCGAGGGAATCGCGGAGAGTTTCAAAAGCAGTCGACCTGGCGTTGTAGGTGTGAAGCAGAACGCGTGTCATGGCCGCGGCACTGACTCTGTTTTTTCTCGATAGACCGCTTCCGTCGTCGATCACAACTTGGCTTGGCGGTATGCCGACGTCATTGAGGAATCCTCGCAGCGCGTCACGTCCGGATTGCCAGGAGCCGGTCGTGCCTTGCCGGCTGCCGAGCAGCTTGAAAACCGCCTCCGCCGTCACCCCGAGGCTGTTCTTGCCGCCTCGCGGAATGGCGGTTGACAGCGGCGTGCGGTGAATGTCGACGAGGTGGCAATCCGTTGGCAGGCTCCCGTCCGCGCGGCGGATGCGTTCTCTTACCACCTTCCCATGGATCGGAATCCCCTTGGCCGCGAGTGCTGTCTTGAGCACGTACGCAAAATGCAGGCCCGGATCGCGCACCGTCACCGGTCCAAGCACGCCCGCTTTCGCGACCGAACCATTGAGGGTGATTTCGTCGGTGCCTCGGAGACGCGAGACAGTGGCCGTGTTTTTTTTGCCGGTTACCGCGCGGTTGAGCAAACTGAGCAGCGTGTTCCCGGGCACAAAGGATGCCTTCGGCGGTTGTCCGGCCGTGGCGGGGGTGACTTGTACGGAGGTGCAGTTGGCGTTGAAGTTGAGGCCGCCCACCGGCGCTTCGTACCACTTCTGGTATTGGTCTCTGGGCCAGTTCGGATGGACGAACTTCTGGTCAAAGATCGAGTCATCGATGACGAGGTTTCCCGGGATCTGCTTGACGCCGGCATCTTTGAGCCGCTGAGCCCACGCGTGGAAAAGCGCCGTGATTGTCGTCCCTCGGGCTTTGGCGATTGCCTCGTCACCGATGGTGGGATCGCCGCCGCCGATGACGACCAGGTCGGTATTCCGGATGGCGAGGACCGTTGTGAAATCGTGCTCGGGTCCCAGGCGATCGATCGCCGCTGCCAGAACGAGGAGCTTCATGTTGCTGGCGGGAATCAGGGGAAGTTCGGCGTTGTGTTCGTAGAGCAGCTCACCGCTTGGCAGGAGTACGACACTCGCGCCCATGGTGACCTTGGGCTGGCCGTGCGGAGTGAGGGTCCGATCAAGTTGAGTTCGGATTGAGGCTTTGGCCGTGGGGTTGGAGTCTGCCGCAACGTTCCGAATCGTGAAGGGTCCGAATAGGAGGAAAAGCGAGAGCCCAACGGCAAAGGCTGTGGCGTGTGAAGGACCCGGACGAGAAGTCTTGAAAACGAGTTTGTGTTGACGCATGGTGTGAATGTTACGAATCGCGTGGCCCTCCGCAAGTTTTGACTTCAAAAAGCTCTACCCCTAGACTCGATTGTGAGAGTCCCTGTGTTCTCAATGGCCCGTGGGCCGGAGACTTCTTCCGGCCGATGCGTGATGCTATCGGACTGTGGGCAATCAGGGAAGTAGGGGTGGATGCCGATCATGTCCTCGTCGGATACAACCACGGACACGTCTGTCTTGATCGTTTCTGACGTTGATGATGTCGGTGCGCAGGCGTTTTTTGCTTCGCTCATTGAAGCGCATCTGCGATCCGAGATCGTTCCTGACGTCTATGCGGCCACAGCGAGGCTGGCTGGCGGGGCGGCGTATTCCCATGTCATCGTGGACATGCGATCGGTGGATTCCCAAGAGGCCGCCTTTTTGCGACTGGTGCGGAGGTTCTACCCCGACAGCGAGATCGTTGTGCCTGCATTCGAAGGTGTGGGGGAACGGCTGGCTGTCGCCGCGGCAGGATTCGACGTTGTGCCGGTCGATCGCGTGTTGGATCAGATAACCACCGTCGGCGACACCTGGGGTGCTGAGCTAGGCTACTCCCCCGATCAGAACCGCGACGGTGATCAGAGCCGCGACCGTGAGGGAGCGGTCAGTGTTCCAGAGGAGGGGTCCACTGGACTTGAAGAAGGACCGCTTGCTAAGACGCGCGGCTCTGACCAGGGCTACGACTCCGATCAGAGTCGCGACCGTGAGGGAGCGGTCAGTGTTCAAGAGGAAGAGCCCACTGTGCTTGACAATGAACCCCTCGCCGACACGCACAGTTCTGAAGGACCATCGCTGTACGAGGCCGTTCGCGAACGAATGTCGGCGGATGGCGTGCGCAGTATTCGTCGCCGCCCCCCATCGGGCGCATTCCAAAACGTATCCATTGATGGAAAACCAGACACGTCGTCCGACTCGACCGACGAGACTCTCCCCGTTGAACTGCCTGTGGCGGAATCTTCCGATTGCCCCTCGGAACAATCTTTCGGCGATGGTTCGCCGGAAGCCTTACCTGAAGGTGGGGTGGATTCGACGTCGGCGCCATTACCTCCCGCGCCATTCCCTCCAGCGGTTCCCCCGTCCCCCCCTCATTCCATGCTCTCACCTGAGGAGATGGACGCTCTCCTGACGGACGACAACGAGGATGTGGGCGTATTGCGGCCGAAGCATGATGCCGAAGGAGGAGTCGGTTGAATCAGCGGACGGTCAACTCGGATCCACGATTGTTGGTCGTTGGCGACCTTGAGCGCCTAGCGCCGATCGTCCGGGAGTGTTTCGCGCCGAACCCCATCTTTGGCGTCCGTAGCTATCTTGCCGGGATTGCCGAAATCCCTCGCGCTCCGACCCGCGCGGTGCTGGTCGGGCACGATCCGGCTTGCCGAAAACCCGAGGCGGCTTTGGCTGCCTTGCGTGCCGTGGCCGGCGATATCCCGATCGTTCTCTGTTGCGAGCCTCAATATGAGCGCATTGCTCGCGGCCTGTTGAACCACGGCGCGAATGACTATTTGATCTTCCCGCCGGAGCCTTCCGAACTGGAGAGTTTGCTGCGTTATCCGTCCCACGCGACGCAGCAGAGCTGGATCGAGACGCCGGAGGTCGTGCCCTCGCCCTCCGCCGAAGAACTCGCGCGACTGACGGATGTCTTGCCGAAGTTGATCGCCGATGAGCCAGGCGTGCTGGATGCCGTGGCAGCGCTCGTTTGCACAGCCGTGGGAGCCCAGAGTGCGACCGTTGTTTTGGATGGTCGGGCCGGCCATGCGGGCCGTGGCAATTCCCTAGCCGATTCGCCCGCGCTCGTTGAACCTATCTCAAGAAACGAGCAACGTGTTGGCCAGATTCGCGTTGGCAAGTCGCTCAAAGGTGGGTTTTCCCACGAAGACACTGCCAAGCTTCGTCACTATGGCGTGCTTCTCGGACGCCTTCTCGAAGGAGCTCAGCGTGCCGCGGAGTGGCGCAGGCTTGCTTTCACGGATGAACTGACCGGCCTCGCCAACCGTCGCCGCGTGCTGACGGCGTTGAACGACACCTTGTCGCTCGCCAAGACCGCGGGTTCCACCGTCAGTGTCCTGTACTTCGACATCGACGATTTCAAGCAATATAACGACGCCTACGGCCACGATGCCGGCGATGAAATCCTCCGCGACATCGGCAGACTCTTTACACAGTGTACGCGTGATACCGACATCATCGCGCGGTACGGCGGTGACGAGTTTGTCGTCGTCTTCTGGGACCCGACCGGCCCGCGAGAACTCGGCTC
>CAZTAR010000252.1:0-7152 GCA_964611695.1 uncultured Planctomycetaceae bacterium
ACGGGCATGACCGGTTGGCTGACCTTCCACCAAACTGAACGCTGACCGCTTGCTGACGCGCGCGGCTCTGATCTCCGCTGACGGAATAGGCAAGCTCAACCTTAACCTGTGCTAGCCGAAGAGATCATCGAGCAGATCGCCGATGTCATCGTCGTCGTCATCATCGCTTTGACGATCGGAACTCTGGTTGCTTGGCGACTGTTCCACGTCAACGTCCGCGTCAAAATTGAACACACCCCCGCTGAGACGAATACGCACGGTATCTCCGCAATCGAAATCCGTATCGCGTCTCAGCCGAACATTCACATCCGCATCGCCGACATCGAAACCGGCGCCGTCCCGGAACTCAGCGCCGGCCACGCCGATGAGCTCAAGATCGCCATCGCAAACGAGGGTGAAGGTGACGGTCTGGTTGGCGAGGACGGTGCCGTCAATCCCGAAGTTCGTCACCAACTCGCCCTCGTTGAAAATTTCCTCGAAGATGTTTTTGCTGTTGCTGGTGCGAATCTCGGGAGTGGCCAGGTAGCTCGTGTTATTTTCGATGACGACCGTCACCCCGCCGCCAAAGAAAGCGGTGAGGCTGCCCAAGCTGTCGCAGGAAAGTGACGCACAGGCGGCCAGAACTGCCAAGATCCGGATCGGTCGCGAGAATCGCCGCTTCATTTGTCAACTCCTCTTGTCGCAAGTTTTCTCGGAAATTCGTTTTCCTCGCCCTCTGACAGCCAAAGCCAGACGGAGGCTTTATCGACCATCCTGGGATCGATCATCATCACCGAAGGGCCTGAAACGGCTGCCGATCAGACCTGGAGAGGCTAAATCGACCATTCGCATAGCCCACCATCAAAGTCATACGGTGACGAGACTGGGCGGTTCAATCGACCCCCAGGACGGCCTACGCTTCTGGCTCGTGATGTTTCACAACTCTTGTGGTCAAGCAGGGTTGTGCAATGTCGGTTCCCGGTACACCTAATGGCCGCGGGTCGGCAAGAATCGCCGGTTCTCGTCAGGTGACATGGGTCGGACGAGGGCGACTGCACGAATGGCCTCGGCGCGGATGTCGTGTCCGATCGCCGGGCCGAACGTCGATTGCCCACGGTTTCCTCCGGCCGACAGGGGAGTCGGTCCATGTGAAACTGCTCGAAAAGTGACGGCGGGGTCACTGTCAGGGTATAATCCCATAGCCGATAAATAACACGTGGATCGTGCTGTGATCGGTTCACGTGTGGTTCGCGCAGACGGTTTCAGGTGAACCACGGCGTTCGGTAGAGGATCCGGGCGCCATCGGCGAGACTGTGAATGCCTTCTGTAGGCGGTTCAGTCCGGAGATTCTCCTCGCGCTTTTCAAAAGGGTATCTGGTATGCGAGTGGCATTCCGAATTCCGGCGAGACTGTTTTTTGTTGCGTTGTCTTGGGTAGTGGGAGTGGGGGGCCTGCCAGCGTATGGCGAGGTCACGAACGTTGCCGGCACGGTCACGGCGTTGGTTGTTCACCGGCAAGGCGGTGCCGTGCTTCAGCAAGACTTTAACCAACAGATCGTGCCCCTGACAAACGCGGCCCCGCCCATCACAGCGCGATCGAGGCTCGATCGGCTGTTGCCCGGTGGCGAAGTGGCTGCGGCGGGTCAAGTCGTCACGATTCTCCACGAGCCGGACCTGACCGGTTCCGGCAGGCCCAACGATGCCGGGCTTGATCTTGGTGCGTTTTCGGACGACACCATCAGCAGTTGGACCGTCGAAGGCACTGTTACGGAAGTTCGCACACTCGTGTTGCATCCTTCCGACTTGGGCGGTGACGTTCGGCGTGGGGCGCGAACGCGTGTTGAAAATCGAGTCGTTCTTTCCGGGGTCATGTTGATTACCGCCGACGCGTTGGACAAGGACCTGTCCGGCGTGAATGCTCGGTTCAGTTTTGAAGTGATCCAGCGACGACCCGATCACGATCCCGTCTCACTGTTGGCGGGCGTGTTGGTTTTGTCCGGCGATGCGAATGGTATCGCGTCGATCACGGAAGCGTCGGGCGCGATGGCGGGGGCGTTTCTCCCTGTCATTGAGTTTCCCAATGTCATCGAAGCATTGCCGATGGTTCAAGCCGTTCCGTTTACCGGCTTGGAGTTCCCTTATACGTATGACATCGTCGTGGGGGAAACGTTCGATCTTGAGTTGCAGGTTGAGGCGACCCTTCAAACGACACCGAACGGTACCGGCGCGGCGGCGGTTTTCGGTTTGCCTCAAGAGGGCCTCGCGTCCGTGATTGAGCGCGTGAAGGCGCCCGACCTTGGGAAGCAATTGACCGCCATGATCGCGAACGAGGTCGATACGACCGGCGAGGCTTACCAGGACGGCGGCGGAACGATCGTCGCACCGAGTCCGTTCCTCTTTCCGGCGTGTGGGCTCATGGGTTTCGAGTTGATCGGCCTGATGGCTTTGGGGATGGCGTGCTTGTTGAGGGGTCACCTTGGGCGGCGGAGGGCGATCAGTCGCACCAGAAGGTAATCGGCTCGTTGTGATTCTCGCGACACAATCAGACATGGCGGATGTGATCGTCTGGGGGATCATCCTGATCGCCGCGATTTCCGTTCTTGCCCTCGTCGTTTGGTGGGCAAAACGTCGTTTTGTGACGTCCGATTCAGAGCTGGGCGGGGGTGATTGGACGCTGCAACATTTGCGCGACATGCGAAGCGAAGGCCAGATTACGGAGGCCGAGTTCGAAACGCTCAAGGCCAAGGCGATTTCGGCTGCTTCGTCATCGGCGAAAGAGCGCAAAGATCGCCCGAAGTCAGTGTAAGTGTTGACATCCTCCGCACTGGTCGATGAATCAATCAAGGCTGTGACAGAGGCGGGTCGATAAGTGGCGAGCGGACGGCCAGAAACCTCCGAAAGTTTATCAGACGTGAAGCACACGTTGCTTGCGAAGAAGGGACTAGAGCATTGACCGGCGGATCAAAAAGTGGCAGCGGCAACGGCGGAGGCGGAGGAAAGGGGAAGCGGGGGAGTAGACCCGGCTCGGGCTCCGGAAGCAAGCGACGTCGAAGTAATACGTGCAGTTTTTGCGGCAAGACCCACCGTGATGTCGGTCCCCTCGTGGAAGGGCCGAACGACACGTATATCTGTTCGAGCTGTGTCGATCTCTGCCAGAACATCATTCGGCAGGAACGCCGGAAAGCCGTGGGGCTGCGCCCGCTCTTCCAGAAGGTTCCCACTCCGCGAGAGATCACGGAGTTTCTGAACCGCTATGTGATCGGCCAGGACTACGCCAAGAAGGCCTTGTCCGTCGCGGTGTACAACCATTACCAGCGATTGACCCACACAGATACTGCCGATCCCGACGACGTGGAAATCGACAAGAGCAATATTCTCATGATCGGCCCGACCGGTTGCGGGAAGACTCTCCTGGCGCGTCATCTGGCTGCCGTTTTGGACGTTCCGTTTGCCATTGGCGACGCGACCACGTTGACCGAGGCGGGGTATGTCGGCGAAGACGTGGAGAACATCCTGCTGCGTCTACTCCAGTGCGCGGACTTTGATCTCGAAGCGGCCCAACGCGGCATCATCTGCATTGACGAGATTGATAAGATTGGGCGCAGTTCCGGCAACGTCAGCATCACCCGCGATGTCTCCGGCGAAGGCGTGCAACAATCACTCCTCAAGATGCTCGAAGGCACTGTGGCGAATATCCCGCCTCAAGGAGGTCGCAAGCATCCCGAGCAGCAATACATCCAGATGGACACGTCTCAGATCATGTTCATCTGCGCCGGCACTTTTTCCGGAATCGAAGAGATCATCAAACGGCGCATCGGCGGCAAGAACATCGGCTTCGCCTGTGAGGAAAGCGGCGATGTTGATTCCGCCGTCGAGCGGAGCGAACTGCTTCATCAGGTGGTCCCTGAGGATCTCGTCGAGTATGGCATGATCCCTGAATTCGTGGGTCGTGTCCCGGTGGTTGCGACGTTGGGCCCGCTCGATGAGGCGTCCCTGGTTCGGGTCTTGACCGAACCGCGCAACGCCTTGTGCCGGCAGTATGCGAAGATGTTCGAGTTGGCCGGTTCGGAGTTGGAGTTCGCGGATGACGCCTTGCTTGAGATCGCCCGAATAGCCATCGAGCGTGACACCGGCGCGAGGGCGCTTCGCGGCGTGATCGAAGACCTGATGCTGGACATCATGTACCAACTTCCCGAACCCGAGATGAATGGCCGATACGAAATCACCGGCGCTTCGGTTCGAGGCGAGGCGAGCGCGGGGCCTTTGCCCGAATCGACAGCAGGGAAGCTCCGAAAAGAATCGGCCTAACGGGCTGACGACTCCCCAAGGCGCGTTGCGCCCTCTAAACATAGAGATAATCCTGGATAGCAGGCGCTTGTCTGTCGATGTGATCAACGCGCAGGCGAAAGGCGCCTGGCGTCAGGACCTTGCAACTGAGGCGGAAAGGTCGGTCTCGTGGGTGTGTCGACAGGCAATCAATTCGTCATGATGATCTGCCCGAATCTCAAGTGCCGCAAGGTGCTTCAGGTGCCCGGCAAGTGCCGCGGCCAGCATGTCAAGTGCCACTTTTGTGGCACGAACTTCGGGGTCCCTTTGGCTAAGCAGGAAGCTGCCGCCGCCGGAGAGGCCATGAACGACGCAGGCAAGAAGACCGGCGATGGCAAGAAGTAATTCTGTCAGACTGCCAACGTTCACCCCTGATTGAATCTCACGTTTTAGAGCAAACTTAGAAGCTATCTCAGAATCGTGGCACAGGCGTCTCGCCTGTGTTTTCACCGTCGAGACAGCGGTGCCACATGCGCTCGGCACAGTCTTAGCGTATTCTGAGATAGTTCCTTTGTATTCGTGTAGCGTCCGACCCCCGCGTCGGACGTGGAATACAAACTGTTTTCCTCGGCCGACACGGGCGTCGGCCGCTACGGATTCGGTGAGGCCGCGTTCATCGCTCCAGCCGCATTATGACTCCCGCCGGCTTAGGCACGCCTGAAGTCGTCCCAGCGTTTTTTCTTTGCCGAGCAGCACGAGCGTCTCGCCGATGGCTGGGCTGATCGTCTTCCCCGCGACCGCCACGCGAACAGGTTGTGCCACGTCGCCGAGTTTCGCGCCAAGCTGCTCGCAGAATGTTGCGAAGAAAGACTCCAACGCCTCGGCGGTCCAGACCTCGACCGCTTTCAATTCCGGTAGCAACTTCATCAGCATTGCGTAACCGGCCCCATCGTTTTTGGCGAGCACCTTCTTGACCGCCTTGGCGTCGTAGGCAAGTTGTTCGTCCGGTGTGAACAACGCGCCTGCTTTGTTCTCGACGTCGCGGAACGTGCGGAAGCCTTTGCACGCTGATAACACCCGGCTTGTCATCTCATCGTCCAGGGCAGCCATCGGCGAACCGCTCACACCGGCCCAATCCTGGAAAGCTTCTCGCAGCCGAGCGGGCGATACCTCGGCGGCCCAGTCCGTGTTCAAGGACAAAAGCTTCTCTCGGTCGAACTTCGCATTCGATTTAATCACACGTTCAATAGAGAACGCTTTGACTGCATCATCGCGCGGGATGAACTCGCGATCGTCTCCGCCCGACCAACCCAAGAGGTTCAGGTAATTCCCCACGGCCTCATGTAGATAGCCCGCCGTGCGAAAATCATGCACGTCAATTTCGGGCAACTGGATGCCCGCCGAATTCGCCAGGCGAAGCAAACCCTCCATCGCCATCGCCTGAAACTCTGGCTTGCGTTTGGTCTTTTTGTCGCCGAACCACGCTGCGGCGCATTCCTGCTCGACGCCTGCATGTTCGGCAATATCATCAAGGCGCCACTTGCCATTGCGAACGAGCATCGTCACCGCTTCATGCACGGCGGTGTGCTTGTCGCGTTTGCCCATCTTGCTTCCGCTCGGGTTGAAGATCAGCGGAAGGTGTGCGTATTGCGGTGTTTCGAATCCGAGCCCTTGTTGCAGGGCAACATGTTTCGGAACATTGGAAAGGTGATCCTGTCCGCGGCAGACCAGCGTGATCTTCATCAAGGCATCGTCCACGACACAAGCCAGGTGATACGTTGGCCAGCCGTCGCCCTTTTGAATTACGAAGTCTTCAACGTCGCCCTCCCGAACCACCACCTCGCCGCGGATGATATCCTGCACGAGGATCTCGCCGGGCGGCATCTTGAACCGAACCACGGCGGGTCGCCCCGCCTGCTTCGCGGCCTCTCCCTGCGCGATTGTTGGCAGTGGATCGGGGCGTTGATACGCGACGGCCCGGTTCGATTGCCGGGCTTCGGTCCGCATGGCTTCCAGCTCATCCGGGGTTTCAAAGGCATAATACGCCTTACCTTCGGCTAGAAGCTGTTCGACATAGCCGTGGTAGATGTCCAGTCGTTGGCTTTGGTTGTACGGCCCGAATTCGCCGCCGATCTCCGGTCCCTCGTCCCAGTCCAGCTCAAGCCAGCGCAAGTCGTCGAGGATCTTCTGTTCAGCGCCAGCGACGTGCCGAGTCTGGTCCGTGTCTTCGATTCTCAGGATGAAACAGCCCCCACTTTGTCGGGCGAGCAGGTAGTTGAAAAGAGCCGTCCTCGCACCGCCGACATGCAGGTAACCGGTGGGCGAAGGGGCAAAACGTACGCGGAGCGGGATCGTGTTACTCATGTCCCCATCATGCCCCACGGCGTGTGGAGTTTCAAGCCGGACACCCTGCGAGTGTGTTCATCGGGCAATCAATCGCAAGAATGGTCTCGCGCAAGCGCGACGTCCGATCGTCGTGTCGGAAGTGGAATACAAATGGTTTGTCTGAGCTGACAGGACCGTCGGCCGCCACGGCAAAAGTGAAACCGTTCTAATCTGACGGTTCCGAAGGCTTCTCAGGCTTAGGGTTGCCTTGAGTGGCCACCTTTTCAGCGAGAACATGGTTGAGATCAGCCAATGACGTGTTGTTCAACAGGTCTTCGATCTGTTGACGGATCGCCACCCAACGATCGTGTTGCGGGCATGCTTGCTCGTCATCACATGTCGAACACCCGAGGATGCAGCGACCGATCCGTTGTGGGCCATCGATAGCATCCACAATCTGGCGGAGCGTGATTTCCTCCGGGGGGCGTTTGAGTGCAAAACCGCCGCCTCGCCCCTTGGCCGAGGAGAGGATTTCAGCGCGGACCAAAGTCTGGAAGATCTTGCCGACGAAGTGTTGGGGCAG
>CAZTAR010000253.1:0-7124 GCA_964611695.1 uncultured Planctomycetaceae bacterium
TATGCCAAGCCCAATGTGGCACCGCCGTCTCGGCGGTGGAAACACAGGCGAGACGGCGGTGCCACAATCCTGAGATAGTATCTAGGCGTGCATACTCCAGGGTAGTGTCGCCCCCCCGTGGCCGACGGGGAAAACCGGTTTGCTCACTCTCCGCCGCATTACTCCACACAGCGCCCCAAACAAACCCTGATGCGTTTTTAATCTTAGGCATCATCCGCGCGGCGCGTAAGCCAGCCGGTGTTGCGCAGGGTGAGTGCGGCATACGGCAGTATCCAGGAAAGACACACCACCCAGAAGAACTTGTACGACAACAGCCAGACCCAATCGCTATCCCGTTCGTTTCGGTAATAGATGGCGGACACGATCGTCGCGAATACGAGGATGATGCCCATTCGGTGGAGTAGGTACCCATCGCTTGTGACAAGCATCGCCATGCTGTTGACAACAAGCAGCGGCGGCAGAACCAGGGACAGCAGGACCAGCAACATGTTGGCGCGAAGGTGGTGTAGATAGCGCGTGCGGAATCGTGTGAAAAGGAATCGAAACAGAACGATCGTCTCCCGGATGTTGCTGCGGCCCCACCGAAGAAACATTCGAACAAGACCGACGTAGCTGTGCGGCATCTTGCTCGATACGACCGCGTTTCCCTGGTAGGCGGTCATCCACCCGTCCCGAAGGAACAGGTTGGTCATCGCCCTATCCTCTCCAGTGATGCACGGCAAACCGAGAAATCGTTGGTTGAGCCACTCGTCCGCATGTGCCCTGACCACGTCCGCCCGATAGACGCTCAGCGCGCCTGGCGTGCAGAAAACGCCGCGGAAACCGTTCTGGTAGGCCCTGACAAACTTGAACGAGAGACTGAAGTAGCACTTCAAGAAACGCGTGATGAGGCTTTGGCGTGGATTCAAGACCTCCACGCAGCCAGCCACACAGCCCACGCCCGGCTCACGCACGAGCGGCGTCACCGCATTGCGCAGCGAGTCGGGATTAAGGATGCTGTCTGAATCAATCGTGACGAAGACGTCGCCGCGAGCCCTCGCAAAACCACGGTGTAACGCGTGGCGCTTCCCTTTGTTGCGCGGATGCCGCATCGTTGAGAGGTTGACCCGTCCCCTTGCCTCCCGTGCGGCAGTGAGGATGTGCAGCCAGGTGTCATCAGTACTGCCGTCGTCGATGACGATGATCTCCAACCGATCCGAAGGATAATCGCTTGCCGCGGCCGATAGGATTGCTTGCCTGACGAGCGACCCTTCGTTAAACGCGGGAATCAGAACAGAGACGCTCGGCAATTCGTCGTCGTCCACCGAGACCATCGGGCGATATCGCAACCACAGTACGACGCGCCAGACCAGCGCGCCGCACATCACCAGGCCATACGCACAAGCTAAACCCCAGAACAGCTTCCCTTGGGTGGAGCGAGGCGCGAGATCGTGTAGTTCCCACAGCCGACCGCTTGCCAGCACCATCACCAGGAGCGCCGCCGCGACGACGACGATCGCGACTTTCAAGAAGGGCTCGAACTTGCCCCAGGAATTCCCGAACCGGGGCGCTCGCATAATGGTTAAGGCAGGCGCCGCGCCCACGGCTTCGTGGAGCGCCGACGTCTTGCTGGTCGGAGCAGGCGAATCGCACGGGGGATACTCGTGCCACACCTCGGCCGCACCTGAACCTGTCGCAGCCGATTCCCCACGCATTCGGTGACCAGCCGCCGGCCCTTGATTCCTGACCACCGGCCGCTCATCTTCCGGCACCGTCCACGGCATAGGTCGCTCAGCGGTCTTGGTTGGTCTGTCGATGCGGATCATCGGGTCTGTTTACCCCCTCAGGTGCCGACCGTTCGGCGGTTATCTTTCTGCTGACATTCTACGGCGGATCACATCCAGTTGGCTATCAGGCGTTACATCGTCTCCAACGACTGACGCCAGCTCCGGAGCGAGCCCCCACCCTTCGTCGGCTTGGTTTCTCAACCACTTGTAGAGCCTTGCCATCCAATCTGTAAGACACTGCGAAGCAGTCCGAAGTTGGCGGAAGATCTGTGTAGGAAGGTGAGAAAACCGGATTCGCGGAGGATCAACATGCATGTCGGCGCGATTTTTTCGGTCCAGCAGTGCGGAGGAGACACATCGCAGTTATAACACGGCTGATGGAGATTCGACTCGAACACACCTGCGAATCCGGGCCGGAGACTCGCGAACCGGGAGAACTTCGCCATCGCCGGCGCCAGACCGCCTTCGCGGTGACGGGCTTGCTTGTCGTCACCATCGCCGCCCTCCTGCTGAACCGACCGTGCGCTTTCGAGGAGCGGGCGAGCGTGGTTCAAAACCATTTGGCCAAACTAGAGCAAGGCGTTGATCCCGATTCCGCCGCTTGGTTTGAGCTTGCTCAACTACCCGGACTTGGTGAGACCCTCGCCAAACGAATCGTTGCGTTCCGCGAAAGGGCGAGAACCGGACGTGAACAGAGTGGTCGTGTCTTCACCCGCCCCGCGGACTTGATGCAGGTCTCGGGTGTGGGAGGACGAACCGTTCATCGAATCGGTCCGTTCCTGCGATTCGGCACCGGCCATTCAGATTGAACAGCTCCGTGTGCGGAGCCTGATGGGTGGGGAACGGCCCAGAACGTTGAACCGAGCTTCATTGAGCCCCAATACTGAGCAAGACAAGGTGCAAGCAGGCCACGGCATGGCTGCCGGTTGACAGGCAACTTCAGGGTCGATAACGTCATTGTTGTGACTGATTTCTGGAAAGCCGATTTGCAAACGCGGTGGTGTGAAGTATGCCGATCAAAGACTGGTCCGACAACATTATCCTTGCCGATCTCCAGGACGATCCGCAGTTCTCTGACGATCTCAATGCGTTGCAGGATCTCGTGGAAAAACGAAATGGCTGTCACGTCGTCCTGGACTTCTCGAACGTCACGTTCCTCAATTCGTCCAACATTGCGAAGCTCTTGAAATTACGCAAGCTGCTCCACGGTTCCGCCCCGGGCAAGCTGCGGCTGTGCGGCATTCAGACAGGTGTGTGGGGCGTCTTCCTCGTCACAGGTCTGGACAAGATCTTCGATTTCTGCAACGACGTCCCGAGCGGCCTCGCCAGCGTCCAGATGGACCAATAGGGCGGCCGATTGACGTTTCCCGATGGATGACCTGACCGACGGCGAGGACCGGTTTTCACGGCCGGGCTGTGGCCTTCAAGCCACGCCGCTCAATGCCGTTCCGAGGGCGGCTTCAAATTTTCTTTCGTATTCGCGTGTGAGAGCACGCGCTCAACGCGCGGCGCCATCGCCCACGGTTGATCACTCATCAGTTTGATTCGCATGATGTTCACCGCGAAAGAAATCTGCGGATCAATATCAGGGTTTTCATCATCTTGAAGATGCAGGTTGGGCTGGCTGGTGGGCTGTCGATCGAGCACTTCCTGCGGAATCGACTCCTGGTCCTTTCCCTTGAGGAGATCCCTCTCACGACGGATACGGAGGATCTTCCGAATCTCTTGTGGAATCACATTGACAACGACATGCGGTTCAACTCCCCACATCTTGGAATCATCCTCGCGGTGCAGGAGATACCACTTACCCGGACGATCCTCATCGGGGATGTAATAGTGGGCGGTGGTGAGTTTGAGATAAGCCTGGTTGTCGGCAATTGGAATGAGATTCTGGACACTCCCCTTGCCGAAGGTCCGCGTTCCGATGACACAGGCCTCCTTCAAACCAGCGAGCGCGCCGGCCACAATCTCGCTGGCGCTGGCGCTGTACTCGTTTACGAGGATGATAAGGGGCATGTCGTTCGTGCCGCGGGCGCGTCTCGAATAGATATCCGCGTTCTGCGACGGTTCACGGCCGCGCGTCTGCACGATGGGACTGTGGTCGTCGAGGAAGACCTCGCACATCTCCACGGCGCTGGTTAACAACCCGCCGGGATTGAACCGCAGGTCCAGAATCATTCCCCGGCATCCTTCCCTGCGCAGTTGACTGATCGCCGCATCGAGATCGTCCACCGTCTTGTCCATGAAGCCGGTGACGCCCACATAGGCGATCTTACTTCCTTGGTCGATGAAATAATCCCAACCCGTCGTCCTGGACTCATCGCGTTGATAGCCTCGGACGGTCTTGATCTCGATCTCCTGCCGTGTCAGGACCACTTTCCGGGCCTCCTCGGTTAAGGAGTCGAGGATCGTCAGGGTCACATCCGTTCCCGGCTCACCCGTGATTTCCCTGACCGCCTGGTTGATCGTCATATCCAGCGTGCTTTTTCCGTCCACTTCCGTGATCAGGTCGCCCGGTTTGATGCCCGCCCTGAAGGCCGGCGAATCCTCAAGCGGTGATTCGACACGGACATGCTGGCCGAACGGTTGTGTGATCTGAATGCCCACGCCGACGAATCTGCCGCGGGTGTGCTTGTTGAACTCATCCACCTCGGCAGGCCAGATCACCGCGGTGAATTCGTCGAGCGGATCCAGGAGTCCCGCCACGAACTCATCGACGAGTACGGCCTCGGGCAATCCAAGGCTGTCCTTGTTGGCTGCCAGGGCTCGACGAAACACGCTCATGACGTGCCTTGCTCGAAACCGCGGCGCAGGCTCGATCCGCCGCTGAACGAGACCGTCTAGCTGCGTTACGAACGAATTGACCAAGTCGGCATCGCCCAACGTCGGAAACGTCTCAGTCAGAGAATGGGACTTTGCCAGCATCTGGAGGTTTCGCAAACCACTGGTGCAGAGTGCCTTGAAGTCGGCCTCTTTGACGTAGTCATCTTCGATGCGCCCGAGGATTTCCTCGATGACGCCGGGAGCCACGTCTCGCAAGTTCGCTCGCCAGTCGTTCTTGGAACCGTACACAAAATCGAAATGTGCCCGTTTGCGGCAGAAATCGTATCCGTCCTCGTACGCCTTGTTGTCGGGATAAAGGGCCTTGAGGATGTCATAGAGGACCAGGGCATCCCGCCAGTCATTCTGGCTCTTGTATTCTTCGATCTCCTCGAGCGTCTTCTCGACGATCTCCTGGAGCCACGGCTCCGCTCGAAACGCGTCCTCGTCCTTGGCATTCGTTATTGCCCGCTGAGCGTAATCCAGAGCTTTGCTCCAACGGTGGATTTCCGGTTTCTCGTCTTCGTCTTCAGCCTTGCCATCCTCCAGGGTCTGACCGTCACCTTTGGCCTGGCTATCACCTTTGGTTTGACCCTCGCCGTTTTTCACCGGTTCCTTGGTTTTCGTTTGCCCCAAGGCATCAGGTTGGTTTTCATTGGCCTCCTCGACCTTTTTTTCGATCGGCGTCTGTGATCTCGCCAATTCGGCTGCCTTCTTTGCTTCTTCCACGAAGTGGTTGTAGCTGCGGAGGCGGAGGTCCTCACGGCTGCCGGTGAGCAATTCGGATTCCCGCAACCAAGCAAGCACGCTGTCAATCTCGGCGCTCTTCGGCTCTAGTTTCCGGACTTGTTCAAAAGTCGTCGCGGCCGCGGCGAAGTCACCGGCCAACACCTGATCGGAGCCCTTGCACCAGAGTTCCCTGGCGGTGGGCGACGCGAACCGAAGCTCTCCGGGATCCGAGATTGCCACACTGCCGCCCAGTGCCACGGCACCAACGACTAACGCGACAAACAGACGTCTAAATGCTCGATGAATCTGCATGAAACCTCCACGAGTCTCTTGCGAAGAGCCGCCCGCCCTACAGTCGAAGGGGGGAGGTTTCCTTCGCAGCTTGGTTTCCCGTCCGACCGTTGCGTGGCCGGGCCAAGATAGCCCAATCTGCCACTAACGGTGCCCGCCACTCTACCTCTGGACTCCTAGGGAGCCATTGGCCACAGCGCCCAGCGTGCGTCAGGAGAGTTGCGGGAACCCCCAACGCCGGCGCATCTTCGCCCGGCAGTCCAGGTTCTCCAGGTCCGACACCTGACGGCGCTTGCCCGATCCGCCGGACCTCTCAAGGATTATATGATTCCACACCTGATAGGTTCAACATTTTCGGGCCTTGCCGGGTCTTCCTATGGGTTCATCGGATGTCAGAGCCTCCCTCCTTAACGAACGGGGTCTGTCATCTGTTCGGACTTTCCGGAACAGGATATTGTCGATGACTGTGGCAAGCTACTGTCGCTGGGGCGATTAGGTGATTATTCCAGGGCAATCGCTTATTCCGGATCAGAACCCCGACAGTGAGGGGGTGCGATGTCCGGACGTGCCGGAGGGAACGGGTATAACAAGTACACCTGAAATAAAAGGTGCTGGTACGGTTTGACTGGAGAGGGCTGCTGGCAGTTTGCCGCCAGTGCTGGCACGGGCGGTCAAGCCTCCCTTGCCAACCAAGCTTTACCAGTACCCAATAAAACAGGTCCATCCGTATAAAACATGTCGACAGGCGAGATACGCCCGAAAACGCTGACATGATGCCTGGCTAATGGCGAACAAACGCCGGCCGCTTAACCGGCAGCGGTCTTGACCGCCAACGCTTCCTCTATCGTGTCGAATATCCGGAATAGTTGTGTCAATCGCGTGAGTTGAAGCAGGGCTAAAATCGATTCCTGAGGCGCTACCGCGCGTACTTCGCCCTGCTGCCGGCGACAACGGAGGTAGCCGGCAATGATCCCGCCGAGGCCGTTGGACTCGATGAAATCAAGCCGCGACAACTCCAGCACAAGAACATGAGGTGGCTCCGAGGCCAAAGCAACGAGGCGCTCCTCAAGTTGCGAGGAGACCTCCATCGTGCATGAGCCGGATAGACGCACGATCACACCGTTTGGACGCCGCTCGATCTCGATCGAAAACGGCCTGTCCGGCATCCTGCCCTTCCAGCTTGAATTCGATTTCGTATTCATGGCTTATTCAAGATCACCAAACGAACGGCGTTTCCGTCTTTGCTGAACTCCACCTTGTCCAGGTAGGCCCGCATCAACATGATTCCGCGACCGTGGGGCCGGTCGATATATTCGGGTTGGGTTGGGTCCGGAACATTGCCAGGCTCGAAACCGTTGCCTTCGTCACACACTTCGATTTCGATTCGCTCCTGATCCACCTTGTACCGAACGGTAATGTGCTTGTCGGGATTGCATTTGTTTCCATGCCGAAACGCATTCGTAAACGCCTCTTCGAGGGCCAGCTTGATCGCAAAGGTCGCGTTCTCGCTGTAGCCGC
>CAZTAR010000254.1:0-7093 GCA_964611695.1 uncultured Planctomycetaceae bacterium
CTCGCCGACAACTACGCACACGGCACCCACGTAGCGGGAATCATGACGGAGGGCAATCCGTTTGCCAGGTTACTCATCGCGCGTCTCAGCTATGACCACCGCACGATTCCAGTTGCCAGAACGGTCGAATGGGGAGAGCGTGACGCGGCGAAGTGCCGAGAGACCGTCGAGTATTTCAAGCACCACGGTGTGCGAGTCGTCAACATGAGTTGGGGCGAGGCGCAGGATGACGCCGAACAATCCCTGGAAAGAAACGGCATCGGCAAGAGTGCCGAGGAGCGGCGTGACATCGCCCGAGAAGTCTTCAAACTGCAAAAGGCGGGGCTCTACGAAGCGATCAAGAACGCGCCGGATATTCTCTTCGTCTGCGCCGCGGGCAATGCCGACAACGACGTGCAATTCGACGAGTACATCCCCTCCTCCTTTGAGTTGCCGAATCTTCTCACCGTCGGCGCAGTGGATCAGGCGGGGGATCCGACATCCTTCACAAGTTTCGGCAAGATGGTCAGGGTGTATGCGAACGGCTTTGAGGTGCTGAGTTTCGTGCCTGGCGGCGCGAAGATGAAGATGTCCGGAACATCGATGGCGTCGCCTAATGCCGCGAACTTGGCCGCAAAACTGTTGTCGATCGCGCCGTCTCTGACTCCGGCGGAGGTGATCACTTTGATCGAGGACGCCGCGGACAAGCAAACTCACGGAGATTCGTCGTTTCTGTTGATCAATCCGCGAAAGACCGTCGAGCGACTTCGTCACGGCTAGAGGGAGAAGAAGGCCAGGCTTGGCGCGAATGCCGGCCGGGAATCACTTCCCGCCTTTGGCCGAACTGCCGGTCTTTTTGGTTGATGAAGCCTTCTGGTCCGGCGAGTTCTTCTTGCCGCTACTCTTCTCTTTGGATGAGCCGTTGTCCTTTTTCGCTGCGGCAGAATCCCCTTTGTCCGAGGATGATTTGGGAGTGTCCTTCGAGGATGAACCGGTTGACCCAGTTGAGACGCTGTCAGTATCCGCTTTGGCTGCCTTGCGATATCCATCGCTTCGATAGTCCGTCTGATAGAAACCGGACCCTTTAAAGATCACCGCCCCACCGGTGCCGATCAGGCGGCGGACTTTCTGAACCGTACCGCAGTGTTCACAGTCGGTCTTTCGCAGCGGCCGCGCCTTGATCGACTGAAACACATCGAACTTCGTCCCACAGGTCTTGCACTCGTACTCGTATGTTGGCATGACTGGGCTCCTGGGTGGCTAGAGCATTTTAGGCATGAGATGGCATCTTCCGCGGCGGAGATCAGAGCCGCGCGCGTCAGCAAGCGGTCAGCGTTCGACCTTGTGGGGGGTCGAACAAACGGGTGATCCCCCGTCGGCCACGGGGGGGCGACGCTACAGCGGAGAATGCAATCTCAACACTAAAATGCTCTAACAGGCCGGATCGCTTTGAAGGTCTTTCCTCCGGCTCGGGTGACCTCTGAGTTAATCAAGTTTGCCTTGAGCAAACTCACTTTCTCCGTAGCGGCCGACGCCTCTGTCGGCCGACGCAAACAGTTTGTATGCCACGTCGGACGCGGAGGTCGGACGCAACACGATTACCTTAGTTTGCTCTTAGATTCATTCTCTTTCAGCGTACCCTACTTCTGATCGTCCAACGAGGCGTCTGTCGCGTCGTCGCTCCGGTTATTTCCAAGCCCCTCTTCAGAGGAAGCCGCAACAGCGACTTTCGCGGGACGTAAGACGCGATCGTGTTTCTTGTATCCCCGCTCCATCTCCATCGTGACGGTACCGGGAGGCATGTCGGACTGGCGATCCTGCATCAACGCTTCGTGAAACATGGGATCGAACGGCTCACCGACCGCGGCAATGACCTCGACGCCGTGCTCGCGCAGCACCTTATCCAGTTGCTCCGCGATGAGTCGCACGCCCTGGACGATTGGATCAGCGTCCGAAGACTCATCAAGACTCTGCATCGTCCGCTGAAAGCTGTCCACCACCGGCAACAACGATCTCGCCAGATCCATGCCGGCGTACTTGAGAGATTCGGCATGTTGCTGTTGAAGCCGCTTCGATATGTTCGCGCACTCCGCCTGCGCCCGAAGCACCTTGTCTTTGTATTCTTCGACCTCGCGTCGGAGAGTTTCGACCGTATCAGGCTTCGGCGCATCGGCGGCGGGTGCGCCGGACGGAGTTTGACCGTCCTCCGCCGCACTATCAGTGGACGGCTGGCCGTCGGCTCCCCGCGCAAACTGGGCAACCTCATCTTCCGTCGGAATCGCGATTTTGTCCTTCTTCTTCATGGTTCTTTCCGCGCCAGGGAGACACAACCTGGATCATGGGCTACTCACCCTAGAGCAAACTCACTTTTTCCGTTGCGGCCGACGCCCCTGTCGGCCGAGGCAAACAGTTGATTGGCCACGTCCGACACGGAGGTCGGACGCTACACGATTACTTAAGTTGCTCTAGTCGAAGAACTTCTTCAGCCTCTCAAGAAACCCCTGACTCTGTGGCAGCACGCGTTTGTCTTCGGTGTCAGCAAACTCACGCAGCAACGATTCTTGCTTTTTGTTCATTCGGCGAGGAATCTCAACAAGCAACCGAATGATCTGATCCCCACGACGACCGCTCCTCATATCCGGCAAACCGATGCCACCTAAACGGAGCATTTCTCCGTGCTGGCTGCCATGGGGAATCGTCACTTCCGCCTTCCCATCAAGCGTGGGTACTTCGATTTGTGCACCAAGTGCTGCCTGCGTGAAACTCACGGGCATGTCACACAACAGGTCGTTCCCGTGCCGCTGCAAGAAAGGATGCGGCTCAACACGGATATAGCAGTGCAAGTCGCCTCGTGTATCGCTCTCGCCAGGCTCACCCTCACCTCGCAACCGAATGGCCTGACCGTCATGCACGCCGGCGGGGATTTTCACCGTCACGACGCGATGCTTCGGCGATCGGCCGGTACCGTTGCACTCTCGACAAGCACGAGTGAATTTCGAGCCTCGCCCGTTGCAGTCAGGACAGGCCGACACCATCCGAGTGGTGAAAAAACCGAGGCCGGCAGATCGCTCGACCTGTCCATAACCCCCACACGTGCCGCATGTCTGCGTCTTGGTTCCGGGTTCGGCGCCCTTGCCCGCACAATGTTCGCAGAAATCGTTGCGCGTAAATTCGATGGGGCGCTCAGTCTCTTTCGCTACATCCGACAGCGATAGAACGACCTGCGTTTGAAGGTCCACACCCCGAGAAGCGCGCCGCCCGCCGAAAGGCATTCCGAACATGTCCCCGAAGATATCCCCAAACACACTGAAGATGTCGTCCGGACGCATGTGGGAGAAATCGTGTCCGGCGGTACCGCTCAGCCCGGCATGACCGAATCGATCATACAGGCCACGCCGCTCCGGCTCCGAGAGAACCTCGTAAGCCTCGGCCGCTTCCTTGAAGAGAGTCTCCGACTCCGGCACATCAGAAGCCCGGTCCGGATGATACTTCATCGCCGCCTTGCGATAGGCTCGCTTTATTTCATCCGGCGACGCCTCGCGACTGACGCCGAGAACCTCGTAGTAATCTCGCTTTTCTGCCACGCTCATCGCCGTCCCAGTATCGCTGTAAACCGTTTCTCGATTGAATCCTCACCGCTCGCGCGAAACGACAATCGGGACGGAGCGCTGCCCCGTCCCGATGCCTATTGCTCGGACTCTGTTTCTATCGGATCGAGCCTGGAATCTTCTGACCTTCTTCCTGATCCTCCTTCAACTCGGTCACCATGACATTGGTCATCAGAAGCATGCCCGCGACACTGGCAGCGTTCTGCAAGGCCGCGCGAACCACCTTGGCGGGGTCGATGATGCCTTCTCGAACGAGGTCACAGAACTTGTCGGTCCGGGCGTTGTAGCCGTGGTTTCCCTTAGCCTCGGCGACCTGTTCCGCAATCACGGCGCCATCCATTCCGCTGTTGTCAGCAATCTGACGCGTTGGCGCCATCAACGCATCCACGACAATCATCATGCCCGTCTTCTCATCGCCTTTGACTTTCTTAGCAGCGTTGTTGATATCCTCGATGCAGCGAATGAAAGTGACGCCGCCACCGCAGACGACGCCCTCTTCGACCGCAGCCTTGGTTGCGTGGAAAGCGTCGTCGACGAGGTCCTTGCGTTCCTTGACTTCGATCTCCGTCGAACCACCAACGCGAATCACGGCGACGCCGCCGGTCAATTTCGCCAACCGCTCTTGGAGTTTCTCTTTGTCGTAGTCGCTCGTCGTCTTCTCGATCTGGTTACGGATCTGATCGGCTCGCTTCTTGATGTCGGCCTTCTTGCCGGCGCCTTCGATGATCGTCGTGTTGTCCTTGTCGATGATGATCTTCTTGACACGGCCGAGTTGGCTGAGCTCAATATTCTCGAGCTTCAACCCGACGTCTTCACTGATGAACTCACCGGCCGTGACAACCGCGAGATCGCCCAGCATGGCCTTGCGACGGTCACCGAAGCCCGGAGCCTTGACAACACAGCAGTTCAATACACCGCGGAGCCTGTTGACGACCATGGCCGCCAACGCCTCGCCTTCGACGTCTTCGGCAATCACCAGGAGCGGCTTGCCAGTCGTGACGACCTTTTCCAACAGCGGCACGAGATCCCGAACCGAGCTGATCTTCTTTTCGAAAATCAACACGTAGGCATCTTCGAGTACGCACTGCATCTCGGTCGTATCCGTGATGAAATATGGAGAAACGTAGCCGCGATCGAACTGCATTCCCTCGACGACGTGCTTCTCAGTCTGGAGGCTCTTACCCTCCTCGATGGTGACGACACCTTCCGGCCCCACCTCATCAAGAGCTTCAGCGAGCATCTGGCCGATCTCTTCGCTGCCGTTCGCGCTAACCGTCCCGACCTTCGCAATGTCGGCAGAGCCCTTGACCTTGATGGCCATACGGGCAATCGATTCCACCGCCGTCTCCACGGCCAGATCGATGCCACGTTTGAGAAGCATCGGATTCGCGCCGGCCACGACGTTCCGCAGGCCCTTCTTGTAAATCGCCTCAGCAAGAACGACTGCCGTCGTGGTGCCGTCGCCAACCACGTCCGATGTCTTGCTCGCGACTTCGTTCACCATCTTCGCGCCCATGTTCTCGAAGGGCTGCGGGAGTTCGATCTCCTTGGAGACCGAGACGCCGTCCTTCGAAACTCGAGGAGCGCCCCATGACTTCTGCAACAGGACGTTCCGACCTGTCGGCCCGAGCGTTACCTTCACCGCCGCCGCAAGCTGCATCAGCCCTTCGCCGAGATTCTGGCTTGCGTGCTGATCAAAAAGCATCTGTTTGACAGCCATTTCACTTCCTTATCGTGATTCGATCGCCGGCCGTGTGGCCGTCGGTTTTGTTGTCCGCTACCGTCTTGTCAATCCCACTGTGGCACCGCCGTCGCGACAATGGAAACAAAGGCTTCGGGTCTTCTCGGCACAATGTCCGAGAGAGCACCCACTATCTGCCCGTTATCGCTCGATGATCGCCAGAATGTCATTCTCGCGAACGATCGTGTATTTCTTGCTATCCACTTCCGTTTCCGTGCCGGAATACTTCCGGTAGAACACGTCATCACCAACCTTCACTGACAGGGGTCCCCGGTTTCCCGAGTCGAGTAGTTTGCCGGGACCCACTGCTTGAACGGTACCACGCGTCGGCTTCTCCTTCGCCTGCTCCGGCAGCAGGATCCCCCCCGCTGTCATCTCTTCCGCTTCGTGTTGCTGAATCAGGACGTGATCGTCCAGGGGTTTAATTCTCACTCGTGCCATGTCTTGTGTCTCCTGATCGTATCGATTCGGGGTAGCCCCGTCGTTGTTTTGTCCTCAGATACCCCCCCGGTCGTCCGCTTACATCATTCCGCCCATTTCGTCCATTCCTGGTCCATCCTGCACGTCGCCATCTTCCTTCGGCTTCTCCGTGATGCAACAATTCGTGGATAGCAGCACCCGTGCCACGCTGCTGGCATTCTGAAGGGCGGTCCGTACGACCTTCGTCGGGTCAATGACACCGTCTTTGATGAGATCGCCGTATTCGCCCGTCAAGGCGTTGAAACCGAAGGCGCCCTCTTGCCCCTTCACCTTGTGCAAAACGACGCCCGGTTCGACGCCCGCGTTGGAAGCGATCGCCTTGATGGGTGCTTCTATCGCCTTGCGTACGACCTCGACGCCAACCTTCTCAGCGCCAGTCACACCTGATACACGATCCAGGGACGCCTGAGCGCGAATGAGCGCGACTCCGCCGCCAGGCACAATGCCTTCCTCAATCGCGGCCCGTGTCGCATGGAGGGCGTCCTCGTATCGGGCTTTCTTCTCTTTCATCTCGGCCTCGGTGGCCGCGCCGACGAGAATCTGAGCAACGCCGCCGGCCAACTTGGCCAACCGCTCTTGAAGCTTCTCGCGATCGTAATCGCTCGTGGTCGCCTCGATTTCACGGCGGATCATCTCGATCCGAGCCTTGATCTCCGTGGAAGAGCCCGCGCCTTCAACAACCGTAGTGTTGTCGGAATCGATCCGAATCCGCTTGGCCTGTCCCAAATCGGTAATCGCCACGGCGTCCAACTCGATTCCCAAGTCTTTGAAGATCGCCTTGCCGCCGGTCAGGACCGCGAGATCCTCCAGCATTGCCTTGCGGCGATCACCGTAGCCCGGCGCCTTCACGGCGGCGACGGAAAGAATGCCGCGAAGCTTGTTCACGACCAGCGTGGCCAGTGCTTCGCCCTCAATGTCTTCCGCGATGATCAGCAAGGGACGCTTCGTCTTCGCGGTTTTCTCAAGCAGCGGGACGAGCTTTGTCACGCTCGAAATCTTGTCCTCGAAGATGAGCACGAACGCCTTGTCCAGCACCACCTCCATGGCGTCAGGGTCCGTCACGAAATGCGGCGACAGGAAACCACGATCAAACTGCATTCCCTCCACGACCTCAACGGTCGTGTCCAGGCTCTTGCCTTCCTCGATCGTGATAACACCGTCTTTGCCAACCTTCTTGAAGCATTCCGCCAGACATTCACCGATCTGTCGATCGTTGTTAGCGGAGATGCTCGCGACACGAATGACGTCTTCCACGTTTCCGGCGTCCGCCTTCACTGGACGGGAC
>CAZTAR010000255.1:0-7037 GCA_964611695.1 uncultured Planctomycetaceae bacterium
CGTACCTGTCATGACAACAACCAGTCACTTCGCCGGTGGCGGCATTCATGACGACTGGCGGATCGAGGTCATCGTAATCACCCACTGGGTCCGTCCCATCCGAGAACGTGCCGTCGGCGCTGTTCGTGCCATAGTTCGCCGTCGCGATCACCTTGCCGGATTTGTCGTACCATGTGTGGGTGTAGGACTTCGTGCTGTTGTCTTCGTCGAGCAAGCCGAGCGCGCCGCCGATTGCGTCATGCCAAATCTCCCAATAGGTTGAGCGGATCGCCCGGTCATTCAGATCGTAAAACGTCTCCGTTCGTGTGATCTCCTGAATGTCCTTCCAACTAGACGCCGCGATCTGTCGCCCCTTCGCGTCGTACGTGTACCGCTGGAAAGGCGAATTTGGCGCATGAACCTCGACAGGCATGTCATGGTGATTGTAATAAGTCTGCGTCGATGTGTATTCCGCCTGCCCGCCCGTGCCGACGTCGTACCGCCTCTCAATCTCAACCAGCCCACGGAGGTTGTACACATTCTCGACGAGTGAGATCGGGGGAGGGGTCGCTGAAAGCAAATCCACCGCCGTTGGCACGGAACCGCCCGGCGACATCTCGGTGGGATTAAACGAACTTGATATAGCCGGCCCATACTCCGCAACGAGCAACGGCCGATCCAGATTGTCAAACCACGTCAACGTGTGGCTCAGCGGATTGTTGCCCGCATCCTGCCGAAGCTCCAAAACCGGCCGCATCCGCCAGTCATACTCAATCGCCGTAATCCAGCCGATCGTGTCTTCGTTGTTGGGATCGGGACATTCCTCCGGAGGGGGAGGATCCGGCTCGTCACATTCTGCCGGACGTTCGTAGTAATATTGGTTGTCAGGCTGATCACGGTAGTTCCGGACTTCCACCAATTGATCCGCATCTTTCACGCCGGTTCCGTAGTACCGTTTCTCAACCAGGACCATGTTGTCGGGAAAATCGTCGATTTCGTAACAGCCCGGCGGATTGTCCGGGGAGGTGCAGAGAATCGCGGTGCCCCAGTACTCATGCTCGTCGCTCGTTCCGCGATATGTCGCGCGCAGTCGCCCCAGCGCATCCTGCACATTGCGCGTGATCGTGCCGTCCGGATCACGCTGGCGCGCAATATTCCCGAAGCCGTCATACGCGATCGCCGCCGCGACAGTTGCATCATCCGCGCCACTACGTTCCATTTGAACGACGCGGCCATAGGCGTCGTAAGTCGGCGTCGTTGTCGACAGGATTTCGAGGTTAGCGTTTGTTGTCCCATCCGGGTCGTTCGGGTCCGGCTCGAAGTGCTCCACGCCCCGACCGTCAAGTGCAAGATCCCCCTCTATCCCTCCCTTCAGCAGGATGAGCCTATCCCATATGAGCCTGCCGGCCTTTGTAAATTTGACTTGAAACGGCGAATGAAGCTCATAGCGGTTCTCGCCATCCCATCGCACATCATTGAATATGTACTGATAGAGTCCCTTGTCTTCCTTCACATAGACAATGTGTTGTTCACGGTCGTTCGGAAATATGACTTTCTTCAGGCCGAACACGATGTCGTAAAAGAGTTGGGTTTGCAGATTCAGGAGGGGGGCCTCCGAAACACGTGTCCACCCCGCTGGCACATCTTCAGGTTCCCAGCCGTTCTCCTCCGGTGGGCTTGTGAGATCTGCATCCTGCACCTTCAAGACGGGGCGACCAAAATCATCAAAATGTGTGTAGTCGAAGAAAAACTCCTTCTTGTTCGCCAGGTTGTCAGGATCTGCAGCGCTCCCGATTCCGTGCCACTGAAGGTTGCCGTTATCGTCAAAACGCGACATATCGACTGCGTAGTATTCCGTGCTGTCGCCCTTCCCCCATTTCACCTGCGGACGGACAACGGTCTTCGCGATGATCGGAGCATCCTCGGCCATGCCGGATTCGCACGCTCCCAACTCAAAGGTCCATTCGCTGACAGCACAGCCCGCGGGATACGATGCATCTCCCTCAGGGTCTCCGGGGAAGATCTCAGACACAGGAGTCATACCCGGGAACTCGATCTTCTTGGTGATCAGTTCAGGCCTGCCCCCAACACCCCGCTCAAAAGAACGCATGAGGTATGGGGTACCTTCCGTCCCCTCCTTGACGCCAAGCCACTGCAACTCGCCCGCCGCATCGTGTTCATCATCGAAGTACCCAAACACGTGAATCAGGCCCTGGTTCTCTTGTTGGTCAGGGATCGGCGGGTCCGAGACCACATCCCACCCTCGACTCCGGCGCTCGATCATGCGCCCATTGTCATCGTAAATACACAGGTCATAGTTGCCGCTCTGATACGTCTGTTCCCATTCATCCTCCCCAACCCGCAGCCACTCACGCTCACGGATGACAAAACCAGTAGGATTCATCTCGACAACACGCCGTCGCTCTTCTTTGCCATCAAGGCCTGTTGAGTAAATCACCGCAACAAAAAATGGCTCGTGAAGCGGTGGCTCATGTAGGTTTAAATCATACTGATCGTCTGGATTCCGAAAACGGACAGGATGATGGTATTCAAAGCTCAAACCGCTCTGCTCGTCCAGCAGTTTTGTTTCATCAGAACCGGCCATATTTTCTGGATAGGTAACGAAAAGAAAAAACTTATGCGAGCCTTGCTGGGGACTGGTACTCCTCCGGTCAACAAGTTGCCGCCGCCCACCTTTAAAAAACGCCGTTCGCGACTTCGTCCCACCCCAAGCCTCAACCATCTCCTCCTGCTGCGATAAAGGCAGGTCCTGGCTGTAGTACGGCGTCATGCTAAGATCGGCGAGGTCGCCAAACCGGCTTTCTGTCACCTCGTCAGTCTGAGGATCGACCCACTTCACGATGCTGTCGTCCGTCATTTTAAAAAGGAAATTTGGATTTTCGGGTGGATCGAGATCCGGATTACCCTCCGCTTCAATGCGCTTGGCCTCCAAAATGGATTCGATTGTGTCCGAGTCGAATACTGCCTTCAAGTAACTGTCCGAGTTATGCGAATCCAGGACGCCTGTATAATCGCCATCACGATACATCGTATACTTAGTATCTTTAACTTCTTGTCCGCCCTGGAGAGACCGTCTCGTCACAGCGGATTTTAGGAGGCGGTGCGATACCCGAGTGAATCGATCGGAGCCATGCCACCGCATCGCGGTGGCATCCCCGAACAGGCATGTGGCTGGACAATATGAATCTTCAGGGGTTGAACACGCAGGAATCGACCAATCTTGGCTAAGCAATCCACCTTCGCTGTAGAGGTACCTCGCCTCAATAACCCAATCGGGGTCGATGGACGTGTGTGTAAGGGAATCAATTTCATCAATGGTGGCCGCTTCGCAAAAGACATTCCAGGGCAAAGTCAGGCAGTCAATTGCCGAGGTATCAACATCACCCTTATACACGTTAATAGCGTGAAGTGCGTTTTGTCCCCATAGATGATTTGTTCTTCCTGGAGCACTAGATTTTTGATTAAATTCCCTATGTGTATACAGCAGCGTCCACGTCGGCGGGGCCTCTTGACCGGCTTCCCCAAGGTAGGGTTCGGCTTCCGCAGGGTAAAGCTTGATGCTCTTAATCTGGCCTTTCTCAATACAGTTCTGGCAACATTCGATACAGTCGGCGGACGGGGAATCAGTCCAACAGGGCTCATCAACCGAGTCGAACTCGGCATAGTCGTCGCAATCCCATTGGTGGAACTTACAGTACTCATACACCACCCGATTGCCGTAACGGTCTTCAATCTGCTTGACAAGGCCATAATACGGCAGCCCTAGCCCCCCAGCATCGGCAGGCTCATGGACATTAATTCCGCCCTCCTCCCAAAGGTCTTCGTAATATGCCTTAAATGTGTACTTCACAGTCTTACGGTGAAGCCAAACATAGTATTCGAGGGGGCGGCCTTCAGCATCCATCTCAGTGCCGGCTTTCAGCACTGCATCAAACCACGGCGGAGCAGCGTAATTCCCCTCGCCATCCCACATGAACGGAATCGCGTGGTGTGCATCCGGAATCAAATAGCATCGTTTCTCCTCCGGGATAATATCGTTGCCATGACAATCGCGAGTCTTCATGTCGACCAATAAGATCGGATTCTCGCTCATCATCCAGAACAGGCCGTTCCAATCCCAGAATGTCTTGTCTCCATAGTATATGGCTTCGCCCGGAGCGCCTTTCAATTGCCACAGGGATGCGTTCTCTGTGTACGTGCGAACGTGACGGAATGTTGCACCGCCGAAAGGCAATTCAAAGTCAATCTCCTGAAGCAGGGGAAGCCCGCTCACCTGATCAATAATACCATCGATTGTCTGACGCTGACGATACGGCAAAGGCCCCTCAAAGTGACGTACTTCTTTTGAAACGAGAGGAGACGCGCTTTCTGCCGGATCGAGGGACAACGGCGGGAAGTCGATGGGACCTCCTCCTCGAAACGTGCTCATCTTGAACGAAAAACCAGTATTGGGCCAAGGTCCCCTATTTATTCGAACATGGCTCCAACATTTTGATTCATTGCCGGTTGGCTCATCTATCACGCAGTTACCATACTCGTCCGCATACGGCCCCTGAGGTTCATAATCATCCGGCGAGTCACAGCTCATATTCAGGCAAGCCGGCACGGGATCATCACCACAAACAGCCGTTGGTGCAGCCATTGCGAGGAGGACAACTGCGGCCAAACCTGCAACCAGAAATCGTGCAGCCTGACGATTGATGCGATTCAAACTCAATGACGATATCATGCGTGATTCTCCTCCCATATTTTGAAGCCAACATGCTGCGGATGCGTAACACCCGTGCACACCCTCTTCATGCGGTGTTTCTACCGTCAAAAAACCGTACAATCCCGCGGAATCGGCAATCCGGTGTTCCCCTTCTTTGCCTCCCCGCGAAGTACACTTCAGTCCATCCACTGGCCCGATCGCCTTATTCAGGCGAGCTGCGGCTGCGTGTCTGCGGTTCTTCTCATACGCATCCAACAACGCCGGTATTCCTGCGAATTCGCTCTCGGATCAAAACTCCCGGCGAAGTCCATATTCAGATAGTGCCTCCGCGAGCGCATACGTAACGAGGGAAGTTGGATGTTTTTGAAAAATCGCTGAATGCGTTGACTGCCCCATGCCGCTCGCTGCTCCGCCAACACGTTCGCCTGGCGCGCACCTTTCACGCAGCCACAGAAACGTGGAGAACTTCATTTCAAGTTCAAGGAATACTCGCTACTCAACACTGCTCAATGGCCACACATGTGGCCCGGTGTGTTTCGCTGAGAATCCCTCCGGCCCCTTGCACCTTGACAGCCAATATTACCGGCCAATCTTTGTCCTGTCAAGTATTCTCGGATGTTTTTCTCGTGAATACATGGCCCGAACACCAGTGGACTCTGCCTGCAATGCGAAAGCCATCTTGCTGGAGCAAGCCTGGTCATAGTCCTTGGGGCAGAAGAGCATCGGTACAACATCAGCGATATCACATACAGCCTGTCATGCGCTGTCACCTTGCCGGCTTGCACCATCGTCATGATGCCCACCCGTCAACATCAGCGTTTGGGTTCGCCAGGCGCGCGCTGGTTCCCCCGGCGTTCTTGTTCGATCATGGATTCCGGCGCATGGAACCGCTCAAGCGCTGCCAAGCGGTATTCCCGAGAGGCTTCGATCTTCGCTAGCCAGTCCGGCATCTGTGACGATTGACCAGACGCTGCTTGCTCAAGTGCATTCGCGAGCCCTGGCGCCACATCCAGCGGAACGACGAAGGACCGATGTTTGTCTGGATACCAAAACTCATGCTGCCTGTGACGATGCCAATATCTCCACCTGATGAACTCTCGCCCTCCGTGTTGGCGTCGATACACCAAGATGCTCCTGTTCATGCCAGCCGGAACCTCGGCGATGAACGTGTCCAACGTGTCGCGTGGATTCGTCATTCGCAACGTATCCCCCCTACCCCCACGAGGCTCGACTTCAGCTTTGGTGTGCCGGCACTGTCGTCGTGGTGTCATTGCCATTTCAGCGTCCTTCTATTCAGCATGATTCTACCTAGCTAACCCCCACCCCTGGTAGTCGCTCGCGGACTATCATCCTTGCAGGGGCATCGAGGTTCAGGACAATACCGCGGCATTCGCAGTTCCGGCGGCAGGGCTTCAATGACCGCGAGGAGCTTCCGAACTGCTAGCCGTTCGGCCTGAAAGCAATCGAATCTCTTCTGGGTCATCAGCCACGATTTCCAGATCACGAAGCACTCCCACAGGTCGATCCGCATTTCCACATCGGGAACGCTGCCGATCATGCTCTTGGCAGCTTCTCTCCATACATCAGCAGACAACTCGCTCAACTGGTTCGTTCTTCCGGTCACTCGATCTCCTCCGCCATGCTCCGCAACTCCGCCGCCCGAGGAGGATTGACGGATTCACATGCTTTCGCGAGTTGTTGCACGCGTTCCCGCCAGTTGTCGGCTGTCCAGCCTTCTGGAACGTTGGGATTACGAGTGGCGGCATCAGCGGGGCGAAGAGTCACGACCTCGCGCAGTTCCTCCAGCCATTCCAACACCGCCATATCCACAGCATCGTAGACACTGGGAGCGGGGAGGATTGGCGGCTTGGGAGATGGTGGTGCAGCTGTCGGCGAATCGCTGCCCTCTATCTTCGCCGGAACTTGAGCCAGAGCAGGGGCCTGAACTGGCTTGTGAGGCTGGTCACCATCGGATTCAACGTAGCCGGGCGTTTCAAACAGCGAGTCCGCCGGGCAAGGCGGTTTCAGCCGTCCGGTTCGCAAGGCCCGAAGCCGTTCCAGGGCAGAATTCATTCGTCGATCCTCTGCGCAGAATACGCACAACTTGTCCCGTAGCTCGAATTCTGCGTATTGTGCGTATTGTGCGCGTGCAAAAATGGGTTCACTTCGTAAGTTGGGCTCGGTTTTCGCCCGGGTCCATGGCGCGATATCTCCCGCTGCCGAACATACCCATGCTCGGCCAAGAGCCGAAGCGGATTAGCCAAGCCCTCCATTATGAACGCCGGTTGAAAAACGTAGCGCTCGGGCGGTACCGGCGGTCGGTTGA
>CAZTAR010000256.1:0-6996 GCA_964611695.1 uncultured Planctomycetaceae bacterium
ACGTCCGCCTCGAGGGCATCTTGCGGCTCCGGGTCAGCCAGGCCGGCGCCGCGGGCTCGCCCGGGCATGTCCGTGCCGCCTTGGCCGGGTATATCGCGGATCGGTGCAACGTGCCGGCGGCGGGGCTCACACGCGTGGATGCGATCGATCTGTTGACGCAGCGCGGCGTCCCTCAAGAAACCGTCCAGGCAATCGATGCGTTGCTAGACACCCTTGAGTTGGCGGAGTACGGCGGCGGCGCGGACGCGTCAGCCCGTGGCCGGGCTACCGAGGCGGCAAACCTCGTGGACACCTTGGAGCGAATGAAGCTTAGATGAGCCTGACTTTCCTCATTGTGACTGCACTGACGCTCGTTGTCGGACAAACGCCCGTTGATAACGCTGCTGCGCCGATTCATGCCACGAAGGCAACAGCACCCGCAGTTGTCGTTGAAGGGGCCCCGATTGCCCAAATCGCTTCGGTCCCCAAAGCCGATGACGACGCGATTGACAATCAGACTCTCCTAGAGCAGGCCCTCGCGGATTTCGACGCTGCGGTGGCGATGGATAGTGACAAGAATCCCGAAGCCCAACGGCTCTATGGCCAGGCATTGTCAGGCTTCGAGACGATCGTCCGAAGCGGCGTCGAGAACGGCGGGCTCTACTACAACATTGCCAACACCTGGATGCGTCTGGGGGACATCGGACGCGCCATCGTCAACTACCGACGCGCACTGAATCTAATGCCCGGCGATCCTGACATCCGCAAGAACCTGCAAGTCGCGCGCAATCTCTGCCAAGTGCGAATCGAGTCTCCGGCAACCAGCGCTGTGGTCGAGACGTTGCTCTTCTGGCATTTCGGGACCTCGTTTGCCGCACGTCTCAGTGTTGTCGTCGCAACGTACATCCTCTTCTGGATCCTCTTGATGCTCCGGCTTTTTGTCTGGCGGCGATCCATCCCACTCACCTGGCTGATTCGCGTTGCATTCGCGTTCGTCCTGGTCGTCGGATCGAGTGTTGCCTGGGACGTCGTCTCGCGAAGCCATCGCATCGACGGCGTCGTGCTGGACGCCGAAGTGGTCCTCCGAAAAGGCAATGGCGAATACTATGATCCCCAGCTCGATCGGCCGCTCTCCGAGGGTGTGGAATTCCGGTTGATTGAATCGCGTGAGGACGTTGACGGGACAAACTGGTACCACATCCGACTGCGAGACGGCAAGGAAGGCTGGCTGAAAGCGGATCAGGCTGGCGTGATCTGAACCCAACACAAAGGTCCTCGACGACGAGGGAACCCCTACACAATCGGACGTTCCCCTCGAATCGGCCCCCGTCCCCGACGTGCCCCGATACCCGCCCGGACCGCTGATCAAGGCATAACCATGCCGATTCCACGCCACGAAGCCCGCCATTGGCCGTTTTCGCTTGGACTCACGGCCACCTTCTCGGTACGATACATGAAGCGGCGTTGCCGATACGATATTTGCGAGATGCACCAGAAGCAAGAACATCAATCGCGGAACATGAGGGCGAACACGTGGAACCCGAACCGACTGATGTCAATGACACGAACGCCACACCAACAGATCAGTTTCCCTCGGTCGGAGAAACACCCGTGAAGAAGAAAAACGGCCCCCTCTCGGGTTGGCTTGGAATCGTCCTGGTTGTCGTCTTGATGTCCACCGCGGGCTTCCTCGCCTACAAAACATTCTTCACGGCGCCTCGGCCCAAACCAGGAAAGAACGAAGTCACCCTGATGTGCTCGGAAACAGGCAAGCTCTTCCAGCACGACCTCAAGGAAGGCGAAACCTGGCCCGTCAACTCACCGTACTCCAAGAAGGCAACCGGCTTCCCCGTCGAGAAGTGCTACTGGACGAAGGCTGGCAAGCGAAAGGAAACGCCCACCTACGTGATTCTCAATCACTACCTCGGCAAACCCGGCGACACGATCTGCCCCGACTGTGGCAGAATCGTCGTCCCACACAATCCCCCCCCACCCCCCGGCGACGCGCCCTACACACCCCCCACGACCCAGCCGAGGTAGACGGTCGGCCTGGAAGACACACATGTCTGATGATCCTCGTAGGCATCACTTCCTGCCAGTGTGCTATCTCAAAGGTTTCACGCAAGAGAACACCGAGGATGGTCGCCTCCACGGTTTCAATCTGCAATCAGGTGAGCAGTTTGCATCAACACCCAAGAACGTCGGGCACAAGCGGGATCTCTACAAACTGAATGTCTCTGAAGGTGACGATGCTTTCTTCATTGAGCGTGTCATCTCTGAGAAGCTTGAAGGACCATTTGCGAGGCTCCTGGAAAGCATGGCCTCTCGCAGAGCTCTTCCCTCCACTCCCCATGAATGGAATATCCTGCTCTATTTCATCGCCTTCCAGGCAGTCCGAGTACCTGCGGCCCTTGACGCTGCCAAAATGCTCTCATCGCAATTCGCCAAAGAGCCACTGCGGGAGATATCGCAGAATCCTGGCAAGTTTGAACAAATCAAGAAGAAAGCTTCGGGGGCGGGAGATCCGTTGGAAGGAACAATCGAAGATCTCCGCAAGGCAATCCCCAGATTCGACTCTGGCGATCTAGCGCTGACCCTCAGTCAGAATCACCTGCTGGATCTCATGGTTAAGAAGATGGACGACCTCCTCCACATGATCGCTAGGCGACCGTGGCGTTTGCTCATTGCCGATGATAATGCCCCCGATCTCATCTGCTCGGATCACCCCGTCATGACGACCTCTCCCCAGAGCAATCCTCCTCGTGGCCGGTTCGAAACGTGGCAGCGAGGCGCTCATCTGACCTTTCCGCTCACGCGACGCATGTGGCTGATCTCAAACCTTGGATTCGATACAGAAGGTGTGTGCGTATGTCCGCCCAGGACAGTAGTATCTCTGAACCACCGGACCGCCCTCCACGCCGATCGGTTTCTCTATTCGCCCAATCCTGTCTTCACCTACGCGAAGGGAAAAGAGAAGCCGCGAAGCTCGGCGGACCTGGCTCCTCTCCTGGAATACCGAGAAAGGCGGGGCGCGACCGCAATGCTGAATACCATGTCTTCACGACCTGTATGAGTTGGATAGGTAGGCAAGGTCGCTCAGAATCCAGTGTTCCTCGCTCGCCGGACACAACTGCTTTGACCCGTCTTTTCAACGAAACCAACCAAGGAAAACTCCCAAAACCCCGAAGCGCTGAGCAAGCCTCACTAACGGACCCGATACACGCACCCGCAAACAACAGACACCGAGGTCCAAAGACTTTGCAGGCATTTGCGGGCAATGCCACTGTTTCTGCTGCAAACGAAAGCAACAAGGGGGTGCAAGACAAGATGGCACCGCAACCGGCGAGAAAAACAAAAAAGGAATCGCACGGCCGAGTGGCATGAGGTGGGGTGGCATGGGTCAACTTGTTGACCCGTGTTTGAAGAAAGAGACTTCCACACCAACGCAAAGCCCAACACGACAAACAAATACCGGCAAATACCGGCAAATTTCACTTTTCCGGTGAAATTTCACGCCGCTCGTGGCGTCGCCTGGCAGCGAAGCAACTCAGAACGAAAGGGCGAGATCAGAGCCCCGACCGTAAGGGAGGGGTGGGTGTTCATCGAGTGGGCCTACGCCTTTGTGCATGGACCGCTCCCGCACGGTCGCGGCTCTGCTCGCGGCTCTGCTTGGGGGGCTATGTCACCCGCCCAAACCGCTCCAGTTGATGAATCGCCGCGCGCATGTCCTTGGGCGTTGGGGAGTCGAAGTGCATCTCTTCGTTTGTAACAGGATGACGCAGAGAGAGCGTCTCCGCGTGGAGGGTGAGTCGGCGAATCAGGGGGCGTTCTTTGTGTTTTTTGCTCGGGTGGTACCGTGCCTTGAATGATGACAGCATCAGCTTGGTGCCGCCGCCGTACTGGCGATCGACGACGAGCGGCAGGCCGAACGTTTCGAGGTGTGCGCGAATCTGGTGGCGGATCGCCGTCCTCGCCACACACTCGAGTAAGGCGAACTCGATGAACGCGTCGCGAAGTCGCCAATCAGTCTTGGCAGGCCGGCCGTGCGTCTCACTGGGGCCGACCTTGCCGCCTGGATGATCAAGGAGCGGCTGTTCGATTGTGCCGGCATCCTGTTCCGGCCGACCGCGAACCAGAGCGATGTAATGCAATTCAAGGGTGCCGTCTTCCAGTTGTCTCGCAAGTTTCTCGAAGGTCGCCGAGTCGCGGGCAAGGATCAACAAACCACTGACATCCACCTCAATGGGGAGGGGGCTCTGCGGCGTGTCATTTTCGCAAATCGTGCCGGATGCAATCAGTTGCCGGAGAACGTCCGGCGCGTCTTCGAACTCGGTCTTGAACATCACGCCCGCCGGCTTGTCCACGACGATGATCGCATCATCCTCGTGAAGAACATGAATGGCCGCGGACTTCTTGATTCGAAAACGACCGGGACTGGCAGAGGAATCATCTTGCCCCTCCGCTTGCGTGTTTGTCTTGTGTGTCATCATGGTGTTGTTGCCTACCCGGTCGGATCGACGTCGTGGATCGCCAGGCGTGAAACGGGAACGATCGGAATGATATACACGTCGCGCAGGTCCTCAATCTCGATGGCCGGCTCGACGACAACGGTATGAACAAGTCTCTTTTTTGGATTCGTCTCGAATGCGACGACCCGACCGATGATCAGCGGCACCGGCAATCCCAACTGGCCCGGGGCGCTATAGACCAAATCGCCTATCCCGATTCGTTTCGCTTCCGGTTCCGTTCCCTCTTCACCATCCACCTGCACATGCATATAGGGGACATCTTTGATGACCATCTCCCGACGCCCGCGTCCGTGCAGGCTGCATGCGTAATCGACGAAGCGGGGTTTTCCATCGACGACCGCGCCCACCTTGACTTCGATGGGTGGACTGCTGACATCGCTGAGCAGTTGGACCCGGCACATGTAAGGACTCACTTGTTCGACGCGGCCGAGGAGACATTCTCGCGTCAGCACGGCCTGTCCAGGGTCGACGCCGTTCTCGTACCCCTGGCGGACGAATAGGCGAGAAGCCACCCAGTCTCGCCAGCCGATACCGCGAAAGGTACCCTGTTCGACCAGGAGCGAATCTCGCGACGCGACGATATCTCGCGCGACGACCTTCGCCGGCAAAATGGGAATGCTCAAAGGGGCGCATCCGTTCCGAAGCGACTGAAGATCTGCCATCTCTTTGCGAAGCTGCTCCGCCAGAGCGTACTGGGCTGCCAGCTCTCGAACCAAGCCTTCCCGCTCCGTCAGTTCGAACGTGTCGCCGTCGCTGATGTGTTTCATGGATTGCACGGTCCGGTGACTCGTGGCGTAGAGAAGGTCTTCAGCAGGGACCATGATCTGCACAATGTGCTTGAAGGCGTTGCTCCACCGCGCAGGCAGACACAGCGCCACGCCGGACAACAGGAGTAAGCTTATGAACCACCCGCGTTGGCTCGGTTTGTATCGTCGCCAGTCCATGAGGATATCTTATCGATGAACGCGCCGCAGCCATAGCGGCCCAATGAAAATCCGCGGCAACAACGTCTCGCCGGCGGTTTCTCCGCACAATACGTTGTTTCCGAACTTCTGTGTTGCGTTCTATCAGGAACTGATCGCGGAAAGGCGGCCGACACGGCTTATTTTGCATCAACTCCGGCGAGTTCACCACCTACCCGAAATCCTCAACTTCGATACAATCGTCCGACCATGAAACGGCGGAATAAGTTTCTTGACTACCTCGCGTACTTGGCCGTGCGGCTTGTGTGGCTCGCCCTCTCGATCTTCCCGATCGACGCCACGCTCCGCAAAATGAGAAGCCTGGGAAGGCTCTGGTATACCCTGCCTCACGCCCTGCCCGAGCTGCGCCTTCCACAATGGCTTGGCCATGTCGGTTTTCTGCGGTGGACGTTCAAAGTGGCAGCCGGATCGAACAAGCTGCTCCTGCGGTTTCGCGAGCATAGGGCCCGTGCCGAGCGCCACGTGCGTATGGCCTTTCCCGATGCGGATGAACGGCAAGTCGCCCGGATCGTCCGCGGTTCGATGGAACAACTCGTCATGCTGGCCGTTGAGGTCCTTCTCGCCCCCCGGCTCTTGAATCAGTCGAGTTGGGCACGTCATGTGAAGCTTCGGGAGTTGGATGGGGCCATTCGCGTCCTGCTCCAAGACCGAGGCTGCATCATGCTCACAGGGCACTACGGCAACTGGGAAGTCTTGGGATACACCCTCGCGATTCTCGGCTTCGACATCGTGGCGGTGATGCGACCGTTGGACAATGAGTACCTGAACCGCTTCCTGCTCGATCGGCGCGAACGAAGTGGACTCACGCTCCTGTATAAAAAAGGTGCGACGCGATCAGCGCCGGACGTGCTCGAATCCGGCGGATCATTGTGCTTCATCGCCGATCAAAACGCAGGCCGCAAAGGTCTCTTCGTTGACTTCTTCGGCTACAAGGCCTCGACCTATAAATCGATCGGGCTCTTGGCGATGCAATATGAAGTCCCCATCGTCGTCGGCTGCGCGCGACGAATCGGCCGGGGTTTTGAATACGAGATTTGCGTCAACCGGATCATCCAACCGAGCGACTGGCAAGGACAAGCGGATGAACTCACTTGGATCACGACCGAGTTCTCTTTGGCGATCGAAGAGTTCGTCCGCGTCGCCCCCGAACAATACCTCTGGATTCACCGCAGATGGAAATCCCGCCCCCGCAACGAGAAACCCGAAGACGCCCCGCCGCTGCATTAGCAAACATCATAGCAGAAGAAAGGATGCGACTTGGACACGCGCGCTATTGCACTTGAAGAAACAGTGAAGCGTCCTCCCTCCGTGACCGACCCGATGACAAAGCCTGCAATCTCAGCCCTACAATATCCTATTACTACCGTTGCGTTTTGCGTTTGCGCGTTCGATCGTGGCAGCGTCCGGCGATGGCCTGATGCCGGCGGTGTCAGCTTGACCACGCCAATGTTTGTTCGTCCTCACTGAGTTTCGGCCAAGCGATTCGCATCAAGAGTCGCCGCCCC
>CAZTAR010000257.1:0-6971 GCA_964611695.1 uncultured Planctomycetaceae bacterium
TCGCAGCCCTTTTCTACCCCCACCTGGTGAGAAATGCGGGCTAGCTGCTGCTGGGGAAGTTCAGAGGCGTTTGAGTGTGTCAAGCTCTGTTGTCATGGTCGGCCGCCCCGATCGGTCGATTGACACAACTCGTGTTCCTCGTCGGCCACGGGGGGCCGACGCTACTGTTGGTGTCGTAGGCCTTTGGCGAGACCACCGGCGAGACGCCGGTGCCACAATTGGGATGAGACGCCGGTGCCACAATTTGGATGAGATGCCGGGGTCACAATTGGGTTGAGATTGCGGCGCCACAGGATGGCGGAAGAACCTTATCGCGATGGCGCGGGGGGGCCTTCGGTTTCTGGGAACAGGCGAGAATTGGGGATGTACTCCTCGGAGATCGGATAAAGCAGGTCTTCCTCGTCTTGCGGCCAGCCGTGCTTATCGCCGAGTACCGTTTCAACCACTAGTAATGTAATTGCGGAGTCGCCTGCCGAGATGAGGACGTAGCCCAGGAGTCGGTCCGCAGGATCGAGTTTTCCGAAAGAGGTTCCGGCGAGGGGTTCATCCAGCAGGGTAAGGAATGCCTCGACGGCCTCGGGCCGAAGGAGGAGCAAGTCGCGCGGCTTGCCGGCCTTGAGGTGACGATAGGCCGCGCAAGATTCGCGTTCCCAGTCCAACACGTTATTCAAAATCTGGTCGCGATCCTGGCCGTTTTTCCAGGGTGCTGCGAGGGCACGATATGTGCTGCCTTCTTCGGGCGGTGTTGGTGCGGAGAGGAGGATGTGCCCGAACTGCTTCTCGATTTGCCCTGTGATACGGAAACCTTTGATGCCTGTGATGGCCTCAAGGTCGGCCTCGGTGAGCCGGGGCAGTAGTTGTTGGAAGTCGTGTTGGACGTTCCGCCAATGGTAGTAAGGTCCGAACTTGGGCGGTGTGTACGCGGGGGCCAGATCTTTTTCGGGTTGCTCATAGACGCAGGCGAGGCCGAGGATTGGCTGGTTGCTCCATGAGCAGAAGCGGACGGAGAATCCCCACCCTTTGTCATAGGGCGCAGGCCACGACTCGACGACGACTTGAAGCTCGTTCCATCCCCGCTTGAGGTCGGCTGTCACCGCAACGGTGTCGGTGAGGTTCTTGTCTTCGTATTTGGCGGAGGCGTAGTGTTTGCCTGTTCGGATGCATCGGCCGTTCAGCCATACGGCGGCACCGTCGTTTTGGCCGAGCCACATACGGACTTCCTGATGTTTTGGCGAGAAGACCCAGGAGGTGGCCCGCGCTCGCGCCCAACCCGCATTCGGCAGGATCTTGGCGAGATCGACGAAATCGCCCCGGCAGACGAAGGGGACCGTCTTTGGTGCGGGCGTGGTGGGGATCGGGTCCATGACGTGTTGGCCTGGGCGGTGACCCTTGGCGGGGAGTTTGTCGTTGACTGGGTAGGGCCCCTCAATCTTCCACAGTTGCACATGGGTGCCGGGTCGCGGCACATCGCTGATTTTCGCGCGGCGGTGCATGGCTTCCGGGATGTAATAGTGCAATGCCGCGCGGAGGCCGTAACCGAGATCGGGAATGGGTTGGTGGCCGAATCCCGCAGCCTCGTCCCCGAAAGGGGGGTAGATGCCGGTTTCTCCCATCGAAGTGGCCCAGGCTTCTTGACCCATCCACGCATAGAGATAGTCCTGCCACGGAGCGTCGTGGAACAAAGCGCAGAGCCCCGCGCCATTGGGGCCGACGTTGCCGCCGACACTTTTGCACGGCATGCCCGCTTCTTTTTCGAGGCGCGGTTGGACACTGAAGACGATGTCGAACCATCCGCGTTGGCTGACGACATCGTCGGCCGGTCCGCGCAAGAGACCTTCGTGGACGACGTAGGCCTGCTGTTCTTCGCTCTTGACCTCATGGAAAGTCGGTTGGAGGTAGACGTTGCCGCCGGTGGCCGCCCAGATCATCCTTTCGACATAGAAGCACCTGTCCTTGATGCGGCCGATTTCCTCTGGCGTGAGCGTCTTGCCGTCGCGTGACTTCAAGATCACCACGAGGACGGACCACTGGACTGGGTTGGTGATTTTCGCGGCCTCTCCCGTTCGATCCATGTAGTGGAGCATCTTGTAGAGGGGCGCGCCGCGGCGTTGCATGATTTCGCCGGCGCGGAATTGGCTCTCGCCGTGCTCCGGGACAATGATGCGGCATTCTTCGAATTCGTCGAATGCGCGAGAGAAGAGGCCGCACTGTTGGAGATAGAGCGCCCAGCGATAGTGTTCCAGGAAATTGCCTGTGAGGGGGTGCGGTCGATGATCGTGTGAGAACAGTCGCAAGCCTCGACGGGCAAATCGAGCGACGCGGGCGTTCTTCGACTCTTTGAGCTTGCGGTACTCGGCCTCGGCAAACTCCTTGTCGCCGCCGATTTCCATGCGCAGGGCAGTGAGATAGGCCTTTACATCGGCGTCGCTCGCTGATGCGGCAAGGTCTGCCAGAAGGCCGTTGGTTGAATCGTTCGCCAGCAAGGGGTCGGGCATTCCGAGCAGGACGGCGTTGAGGCCGGTCGCCATTGATTCGAGTTCAATATTGAGCGCCAGACCGCCGGTCTGATACTCCGGACTGGCGCGGAGAGACTGGAGATTGATGATGTAGGCCGTGGGGTAGGGCTGGAGGGTCCACGTTGGGAGTTGCTTGCCGGCGAGGGTGAGCTTAAGTGTGCCGGGCACTTGTTCCGTCGGCAGTTCCTCATCGGTGGTGGATTCAATGACAACGGGGGTTTCCGCTTCGAACTGATGCCAGGGTTGCGAGGCGATGATGACGAATGCCTGCGGCAGCGGTCCGGTCGGGCCCATGGGGAGTTTGTATTTGACATCGTGCGCGCCCCTTTCCACGGTGACGCTGCCGATCGGCACGACGGTGTCTTCATAGTGGCCCGATCCCATCGCCGGGGGGGAGAGCAACGCCGTGTACAAGATGACGGATAGCAGACTGACGGACTTAAGCATGAACCTTGCTCCCGTTATTCGGTTGGTGTCTTCTAGCTGGCGCAAGAATTTCTTCTCGCACCTATTCCCCGCGGATACCTCTCCCGCACAATCATGGACCGAGACAGGATTCTCGATCCAGCCGTAATCTGAGCCCCGGGCGCAAGCGAGCGGTTAGAGCCCGAATACCCCGCGCTGGCGCTTGGGGCTCGGATCAGCGCCATGCTCGCAAGGAAGCCTTCATCAAACACCCATACTCTCGTAGGCTCGGACACTTGCACACCGCCGGGCCCGCAGGTTAGAGTCTTTCGTTCCCGTGATTTTCGCAGGTTTGGAGGATTTATCAACCGGGCGGTCCATGCAGTATGGTCAGTTCCTTATCTAAAAAGTGGCGGCTCTTCAGGGCGAGGACCTCGCGTTACCCGCTGTGGTGCGCTTGGCAGGTCACCTATCGGTGCAACTTTCATTGCGGCTTTTGCCACTACTGGCGAGACCCGATGGGGGCGCAGCCCGAGCAGACGGTGGCCCAATTCGAGGCCGGCGCTCGGAAGCTCGCGTCGTTCGGTTCGCTCCTGGTGTCGCTAGCGGGCGGCGAGCCGCTGCTTCGGCCGGACCTGCCGGATATCGTCCACACGGTGGGCCGATTCCATTTTCCGTTTGTCACGACCAACGGTTGGTTTGCAACGCAGGAGCTGGCGAAGGAACTGTTCGGGGCCGGCTTGTGGGGCGTGTCGGTCAGTCTGGACTACGCGGACGCCAAAATGCACGACAAGCGTCGTGGCAAGCCCGGGGCGTTCGATCGGGCAGTCGCGGCGTTGGAATATTTCAGCGCGGCGCGACGGTACAAGTGGCAGCGTGTGAATCTGATGAGCGTGCTCCTGCACGACAACATCGATGAGATCGAGAAGTTGATCGAGTTGGCTGCCCGATACAAAGCGTACTTCATGGTGCAGCCGTATGGCGATCGCAAGACGGGGAGTACGATGTTCCGGTGCTCGAACGGTAGCGTCTCCGAGAAGCTCCTATCGCTCCGGGAAAAACATTCGAACTTCCTCAGCAACCCTTACTTTTTGGAGAACTTCGACCGCTTCTTCAATGGCGGAGTTCCCGGTTGTCTCGCGGGTCAGGCCTTCTTCAATATCGATTCCGTCGGCGACATCGCTATCTGCGTCGAGGAACGAGACCAGGCCGTGGCGAATCTGTACACCGATCACCCAAGGAAGATCATCGAATCGCTCTGGAAGCGCAGCGCGAATAACAAGTGCGTCGATTGCTGGTACAACTGTCGCGGCGAGGTGGAGAGTTTGTACACGGCGCGTGGACTGGTCAGATCGCTGCCGACGTTGTTCTTCGATCGCGGCAATCCGGCTTCGTCGAATTCGTCCGAGTGAGCAATGGGATCAAGGGCCGAAGGTTGGAGGACCCCAAGAGCCCCCGGCCTTGGCCGGGGGGTGTCTGCCGATGTTTGGAATCTCCCACGCACAACAACGTTCGATATCCCCGTCAGCCACGGGGGTCGGACGCTACTGCCGCCTCATCGCGGGCTGGTAGTACTTTCGCATGTACTCCTTCACCATCCGATGGCTGTTGAACGTCGCGGGGATTGCCGTCAATGTCCGCTTCATCATTCTGATCCAAGCGGTCGGGCGGCCGTTTCGGTCGCGTGCGTAATAGGCCGGGATCACGTCGCGTTCCAATCGACGGTACAACGCCAGCACATCGCGCCGGTCCGCGGCCTTCGTGCCGTCATGATCCTTGCCGACGCCGATCGACCAGCCGTTCTTCCGGTCGACGCACGCCTCCGGCCACCAGCCGTCGAGGATGCTCAGGTTCAGCCCGCCGTGCAGCGTCGGTTTCATGCCGCTGGTGCCGCTGGCCTCGCGCGGGCGCTGCGGCGTGTTTAGCCAGACGTCCACGCCCGCTACCATGTGCCTGGCGATATCCATGTCGTAGTCTTCCAGATAGACGACGCGCCCCTTGAATCGCGACGACATGGCGTGCTTGGCGACTTCAGTCACAATCGCCTTGCCCTCCACATCCGCCGGATGGGCCTTGCCCGCGAAGATGATCTGCACGGGGTGTTTCGTGTGATTCACGATCCGTGCGAATCGCTCGACATTCGCGAAGATCAGTGAAGCGCGCTTGTAGCTGGCGAAACGTCGCGCGAATCCGATGGTCAGCGCATCCGGATTCAGTCCCGCGCCGGCGGCGTTGATCTTCCGTTGTCCGGCCCCATTTCGCTTGAGTTGTGTCTGTAGGCGCGCGCGGACGAAGTCGAGCAGTTTTTCCTTGAGCGCGAGGTGCAGATCCCAAAGCTCAGCGTTGGGTATCTTGCCGGCAGCGGCCCATACGCGCATCGCGTCCTGCGCGTGCTCCCAGCCCTCTGGCAAGCAGCGGTCCAACAACTCGCCCATTCGCGGGTGCAGCCACGTCCGCAGGTGAATGCCATTCGTGATCGAACCGATCGGCACGCGGTCGAGGCTGCGTTTTGGCCACAGGCCCTGCCACATCTTTCGCGAGACTTCCCCGTGCAACTTGCTGACGCCGTTGCGGTGGTTCGACAGGCGAAGCGCGAGGGGTGTCATGCCGAAGTCTTCGCGCACGTTTCCTGGATTGACTCGCCCCATGGCGAGTAGGTGGTCCATGCCAATGCCGAGCTGTTTGGCGTACGGTGTGGCGTATCGCTCGACGAGTCGCGGGGCGAAGGTCTCGTTGCCCTCCGGGATCGGTGTGTGGGCGGTGAAGACCGTCGTCGCGGAGACGCGCCGCTTCGCCTCGGAGAGGTCGCATCGGCCATTGCGCATGGTCTCGGCCAGCCGTTCCAGCAGGCAGAATGCGGCGTGCCCCTCGTTCAGGTGGCAGGCAACAACGGGCCGCCCGGCCGCCCGAAGCAGCTTCCACCCGCCGATGCCCAGCACGATCTCCTGCCGAATTCGCGTATCCCGATCGCCGCTGTACAGACGATCGGTCAACTTGCGGTCTTTCGGGGCGTTCTCCGGCAGGTTCGTATCGAGCAACAGGATGTTCGTTCTGCCGACCGCGAGCCGCCAAGCGCGTGCCACGACGGTGGCACTCCCGATCGGGACTTTGACGCGGACGGCCCGGCCCGCACGGTTCCGCACCTCTGTCAGTGGAAGATCGTCGGGCGACAGGCGGTCATACACGTCCACCTGCTTGCCCTTCCCGTCGATTCGCTGGCGCGTGTACCCCCGCCGCCAGAAGATGCTCACGCCCACCAGTGGCAGGCCAAGGTCGCTGGCGCTCTTGAAATGGTCGCCCGCCAGCACACCCAGTCCCCCCGCGAAGATCGGCAAGGACTCGTGCAGGCCGAACTCCATGCTGAAGTAGGCCATCAGGCCCTTGAGCTTGCCGTTGTAGCGGTTCTTGTGCCACGTCGACGCGCGGAGATAAGCTCTCATTCGGCGCACAGCCGACCGGGCATTCGCGACGACATCGCGATCCGCAGCCAGATCGCGCAGCCGCCCGGCGCCAAGTCGCTTGAGAAGCATCACGGGATTGTGGCCGGTGGCCGTCCACAGTGCCGGGTCAATCGAACTGAACAGTTCGGTGGCTTCCGCATCCCAGCACCACCAGAGATTGGACGCTAACTCCGCTAGTGGCTGGCGCGCTGGCGACAGGGCTGATCCATCACGCATCGCGGTATTCCTTTCGTTCGAGTTCCGTTCGTCGCTTCCGGCCCTTGCATCCGACGCTTCGTGGGATGGATGATATGGCTTTCTTGAAGGATTGAAAACCGGCGGACAATCTAGTAAAATGTTTTACCTGGCCGGATAATAGGGCTATTGGGGCCGCCTGTACCATCTGTGCGCGGGATCGCCATGCCCACAGGAAGGGAGCCAGTTCCGTGATCGCATCCACTCGCCGTTTTCTCGTCATGTGCGTCGCATCGTATTCGATTCTCGGTTCGGCGGCATTGTACGCCCAAGCCGAGCCTATCCACATCGGTTTCCTTTGGCACATGCACCAGCCGATCTACTACCCGTATGAATCGCCCGTCGAGGCGGACGC